>JBLIIJ010000075.1:0-19545 GCA_047635055.1 Cyclobacteriaceae bacterium
CATTTATTACCTTCAGATTTCAAATTTTGAACATACTGAAACAATGAAGTTTGTTAAAAAGTAAAACAAATTAATTTTAAAAAAGCCCTCAAGTGAGGGCTTTTTTTGTTTAAGGGTTTTGAGTAAAATTGATATCTTAATTAAACAAAACTTGTCAAAACAACTATTTAACTAATAATGGCATATTCTTAAGAACTTTTAATACTATTTGTAAGACTTTAAGCTAATTTAACATCTTGGTAATATCGACTATGAAGTACAATTTTCTCCTCTTAATCATTTGGTCATGCCTAATACTGTCATGCAAGCCAAACGAAAATAAGTCCTCTATCTCAGCAAATAACCCTGTTAAAGTAGATCTAGAAGCGTTCAAAAAAGAATTCGGGAAGGCTGTACAAGTCCTACCCAATAAAGACAAAACATTCGCTGCTATTCTTTTAAAAAAGAAAGAGAGCGGATTTGAATACAACAACTTGTTTGTATTAGACTACAAAACTCAAACTAAAAGTTTTATCGCGCCAGAGCGGATAAAAAAGGTCGAGTGGATCAATAACAACGAGTTAAAAATCACCATTATCCAAGGAATGCCCGCAGGAGACGGAACCAATAATACCTATATCCATAATACCGCAACGTTGAAAACATCTAAACTATGAAAAAAACAATTACGTTAGTTGGGTCTCTCTTTATCATAGCCATTAGCATTACTTACTTCAGAGTAAGTGATAATAGTGACATCATAGAGAAAGTGACCAAGAAGAAAGAAATCCCACTTAGTTCTAATAAATCATTGACTGAAGATGGTGTCAAGTTTGATGGACCGGAGAAATTCGCACATTATCTTTCTGCACTACGAGCAGGTCAAACAGATTTAACTAAAGAATTAAAATATCCTCAATACAAGCCTTTTTATAAAACAAGGGAACTAATAGCATCCAAAAAACTTGGGGCTAACAAAAGAGGGTTAACAAATGCGACCAATGCTGTTTTTATAGAACGAGGACCAGCTAATGTACCAGGAAGAACAAGAATTGTTATCGTTGATCCAGAAGATGACACACAAAACACGTGGTTCGCAGGAAATGTAAGCGGTGGTATTTGGAAAACCACGAATAGTGGGGAATCATGGACAGAGATAGCACCCGACCTACGAAATATGGCAGTAACAACTATGGCTCTGGCGAAAAGTAATCCTAACGTCATCTATGCGGGAACTGGTGAGGGATTTGTTTACAACGGGACATTTATATTGAACGGGGAGGGTATTTATAAATCTACTGACAAAGGAGTTTCATGGATGCTGCTAGAAAGCACATTAACAGAAAACTTCATTAATGTAAGCAGAGTTATTGTTGATCCTAGCGATGAAAATATTGTCGTAGCTACAACAGCTGGTTTCAAAACACTTGGCTCTGGTGGTATTAATAATGGATATATTATGAGGTCCACTGACGGTGGTTCGAGTTGGTCCAAAATTATAGAAGAGCCAAGGCCATTCCAGCAAATCATTGCTGCACACACAGATTTTAAAATCCAATATGCCTCATTAAGTGGAGAAGGTGTACGGAAGTCGACTGATGGAGGCCTTACTTGGAGTGATGCTAGCGCAGGCTTAGAGGTGAGTGGAAGAATTGAATTGGCCGTTTCTTACTCCAATCCAAATGTAGTCTGGGCATCTACTCAAGGTGGCATACACGCCTCAGATTTGTTCTATACTAGAGACGGTGGAGATTCTTGGAATTTGGTAGATGTTTCCTTAAACGGAGGTGCTTACATTGATTTCTTAGGAGGACAAGGGTGGTATGACAATACTATTGAAGTAAATCCATTTGACCATACCGAAGTATATTTCGGAGGTGTAGGCTTATTCCATGTGGATTTAAATGCGGCTTTAAATACAGAAGATATGTTAGGCTCGACAACAAGTGTTGTAGCTGATGTCTATAATTCTTTTGGTGGTCCAAATACATCTGTACACCCAGATCAGCATTATCTAAAGGCAGTCGTATCGGATGAAGCTAATGAAGAATTCCAACTAATACTTGGTAATGATGGAGGCATGTACCTTTCTGATCCAGACGCGCAACCTGGTCTAACGAATAGATCATGGACATCTGTTGGGCAGAGATATAACACCACTCAATTCTATGGTGCTGATAAATTTCCCGGTGTTGAAGAATATGGTGGAGGTACACAAGATAACGGAACATGGTTTTCCAAAGATGATAGTTTAACTGATGCTACCTCTAACTACATTTTCGTTATTGGTGGTGATGGATTTGAAGTTGCTACTCATTACACAGATCCAAATAAATTTATTGGTGGATCTCAGAATAATGGATTCCGCGCCACAGAAGACAGAGGTGCTACAGCTTTCTACAATGCAACAAATGGTCTTACGGGAGCCGCTCCATTCGTTTCAAGATTATCAGCCTCTTTTCAAGATCCTGATAGATTATATACAGTAACTGATCAAGGTGTATTTAGATCTGATAATTGGGCGAAAAAGTGGAATAAAGCTCAAATGGAAACAGATAAGTGGGGCTTTTGGTCCGGTGTAGATGTGGAAGTGAGTAAAGCCAATCCTCAAATAGTTTGGGGTGGTGGAAATATGAGTAACGCTGCATCCATATATGTTTCAAAAGATGGTGGATACAACTTTGAGACAACAAGGAATTATGCTGACTTAGGACTTTCAACTGGTATTTATTCCAGTTATGTTAACGAAGCAACCGCTTATGTTGCCTTCTCAATTGCCAATTCACCAAAAATTCTAAAAACGTTGGATTACGGGCAGAACTGGACGGATATTTCAGGTTATGAAACAGGAGAATCTCTTAAAGGCTTTCCTAATGTGGCAACATTCGCTGTTTTAGAGATGCCTTTTGATGAAAATTTGGTTTGGGCAGGTACTGAAATTGGTCTGTTCGAAACAACAAACGGAGGGGAGTCTTGGGCTAGAGTTGAAGATTTTCCAGCTGTTACTATTTGGGATTTTATTGTTAAAGATGGTCAAGTTGTTATCGCTACACATGGTCGTGGTATCTGGACAGCAGACATAGACGATTTGAGTACGTTTACAGCACCAGCAGTTACCCTCGCACCAGCAATCGATGCGGTTGGTCGTTCTTTAAAGGATCTTGAATTATTCATAAGTGCAGAGGTAAAAACGCCACTTGATTCTGTTGTTTTCACCCTCAATAATGACCGACAAACCTCTTTGATAAATCCTGAAATAGGCCCTCAAAACATCTCCTTCTTGTCTCCCACTTCTGGAACATTCAATGTGAGAGCTGTTGGTTATAAGGACGGAATTGAATATCTATCTCCAAATACCAGAATTACACTGAATGAACTCCGAGCAGTTTCTACGAAATATCAGACAGCATTCAGCGCAATGGATGCCCAAGACTACACGTTTGGAAGATGGGAAATAAGAAAAGCTTCTAGCCTATCGAGCGATGTGCTTGTAACTGAAAGTCCTTACCCAGTAGCGGATGCTTTCGATAGAGCTGAATTGAATTTGATCTCAGTACTCAATGTGCCGATCGTTATTTCAAGCGATAACCCTACCATTAAGTTTAGAGAGATTGTTTCTGTGGAAACTGGTGAGCCAGGCACAAAATACGGAGACACTGAATTTTGGGATTACGTAATTGTTGAAGGTTCGAAAGATGGAGCAACTTGGCTTCCACTTTTAGATGGATATGATTCTGATACAAACGACAAGTGGGATGCAACTAGAAATTCTTTTACAGAGAGCATGTTTGAAGATAGAACCATTGATATGTCTGAAACCTTTAACCCTGGTGATACTATCCTCATTAGGTTTAGATTATTCAGTGATCCTTTAACAGGTGGTTATGGATGGGCCATTGATGATTTGGCCATTCAGTTCACAGAGGAAGATGCTGACAATGACGGCTTTACCAATGTGGATGACTGTGATGATAGCAATGCTAGTATATTCCCAGGCGCCACTGATATCCCTTTAAACGGCATAGATGAGGATTGTGATGGTTTGGATGCAACAGAAGCTATTTTATCAGCCAATGACATCAATAATCAAATCAAGGTTTATCCAAATCCTGTACTCGACAGGTTATCGATATCTCTTGATAACTTCCAAAATGAAAAAGGTATAATCCAGATTAGCAATACTAGCGGACAGCTTATTTATCAAGTCGCTATTGATAAAGCAAATACAGATATCGACGTGAGATCACTCACAACTGGAATCTACTTTGTTCATATTGAAACTGCTAATCAGAAGATCGTTAAAAAGATCATCAAGGATTAAACAGAGAAGCTCAAAAGCATAAAAAAACCCGCAATTGCGGGTTTTTTTATGCTTTAAATGTTGGAAGAATCCTATTTCCCTACGTAGGTAAATGGTGTAATCTCCATTAACTCCGCTTTAATAACATCACTGATATCTAGATTTTGGACAAATGATTTGATTGCTCTTTCATCAATCTTACCTCCTGTTCTCGTAAGCGTCTTGAGTGCCTCATATGGCTTTGGATAGCCTTCCCTTCTCAATATATTTTGTATCGCTTCGGCAACAACGGCCCAATTATTCTCAAGGTCAGCGCTTATCACCTCCTCATTCACCAAAAGTTTACTGATTCCTTTTTCCAAAGAAGATAAAGACAAATAACTATGACTAATGGGAACACCTACATTTCTTAATACTGTACTATCAGTAAGATCTCGCTGAAGTCTACTTATTGGAAGCTTAGCACTAAAATGCTCGAATAATGCGTTAGCTAAACCAAGATTTCCTTCGGCATTTTCAAAATCTATCGGGTTTACCTTGTGAGGCATTGCGGAAGATCCTATTTCATTTTTCATGATTCTCTGACCAAAATAATTCATAGATATATACTGCCAGATATCTCTACTGAAATCTATTAAAATAGTATTAATTCTTTTTAGACAATCAAAAACGGCCGCCAAGTTATCGTAATGTTCAATTTGCGTGGTTGGAAAGCTGCGATCTAAGTGAAGAACTTCGCTGACAAAATTATTTCCAAACAAATGCCAATCCATATGAGGATAAGCAATATAATGTGCGTTAAAATTTCCGGTAGCACCCCCGAACTTGGCTGGCAAATTAATGGATTGCAATTGTGTCAATTGTACCTCTATCCTTTTAGCAAAAACCTTTATCTCTTTCCCTAATCGAGTTGGGCTGGCTGGCTGGCCATGCGTTTTTGCTAGCATGGGTATGTCTTTCCAATCATCCGATAACTTGTTCAAGATATTGATAAGAATCATTAATTTAGGGATGTAAGTTTCCTCTAAAGCATCTTTTAAGCTTAAAGGAATAGAGGTGTTATTAATGTCCTGAGACGTTAGACCAAAATGTATGAATTCTTGAAATTCGGAGATTCCTAATTTCTCAAATTGATCTTTTATGAAATATTCAACAGCCTTTACATCGTGATTAGTCGTCTTCTCAATCTCTTTAATTTCTATTGCATCTTGCTCTGAGAAGTTTTCAAATATTTTTCTCAAATCATCAAACTTGTTTCTATCAAAAGAAGTTAACTGTGGCAAAGGAAGCTCACATAATTGTATAAAATAGAGTATTTCCACCTTGACTCTATATCTTATTAATGCGTATTCTGAGAAGTATGCAGCTAAGTCCGACACCTTTGATCGGTATCTCCCATCTATAGGCGAAATGGCTGTTAGGTCAGTAAGTTTCATGATCTAGTGTTTAAGGCAGCAAAAATACGTTAATAAGGTTACTTGGTGGTATGTGAGTATAAAATTACCTTTGCGCGCTGATTATAATATATCCATTAGGGACAAACAAAAAAGACTATGGCATTCGGGTTATTCAAAAAAAAGAAAAAGGTTCAAGATGATAACAGATACAGTACACTGACCATTAAGGAAGTAGTACATATTGCAAAAGACGCAGTGAACTTGGTCTTTGATAGGCCAAATGGTAAGTTCGAATATGAACCCGGTCAATTTATCACCATCATTGATACAGTCAATGGAGAAAAACTACGTCGAGCATATTCTTTATGCACTACCCCCTACTTAGACAAATTTCCCGCAGTGACGATCAAACGAGTGCCAGATGGAAAAATGTCTAACCATATTAATGATCATTTCAAAGCTGGTCAGAAAGTGGAAATAATGGACCCAATGGGAATTTTCACGATCAAGTACTCTTCGGACACTGTTAGAAAAGCTATTTTCTGGGGTGGTGGAAGTGGCATCACTCCTCTTTATGGGATGCTTCGTTCGGTACTGAATAAAGAACTATTTAGTAAAGTCGCACTTGTATATGGAAACAGAGAAGAAGATTATATTGTCTTCAAAAATGAACTTAACGCCCTTAAAGAAGAATATGGTTCAAGATTCCAATTAATTCACATTTTGGACAATGATCCAAATGGCCTCACTCATCATCATGGAATCCCGACACCAGAAATGATCGGAGATATATTTGAAGAAATAGGATTTGGTGAAAAAGCCGAGCATTATATCTGTGGACCCGAACCTATGATGAATGTTGTTTTAAATGGTTTAGACAAATTAAATATAGCTTCAGAGCTCATCAAAAAAGAAAGCTTCGAAGCAGGAAAAAAAACATCAGAACCAGCCACGGACGAGAAACCTAAAAAATTAACGTCTAGCATGGTGACTATTGAGCTGGATGGTGAAGAACATACCATTGAAGTCGCTGCTAATGAATCCATCCTAGACGCAGGCCTTGACAAAGATCTCGATATGCCATATTCCTGCCAAAGTGGACTTTGTACAGCATGTAGAGGGAAGTGTGTCGAAGGCAAAATAAGTCTAGATGACGCTGAAGGAATCTCGCAAGACGAAATAGACGAAGGATATGTTCTTCTTTGTGTCGGTAAGCCTTTAACCGAAAAGGTGAAGGTCATTGTAGGCTAAAATAACTTGATAAATTCCTATCCCCAATTAAGCATGAAGTACATCGCACTTTTATTGATCATGGTCTCCTTGGAATCATGCGTAAGTAATGAATCTCCAAGTTCTACCTTTTTTCTACATGGTGTTGCTTCTGGCGATCCTTTGGAAAATAATATCATTCTTTGGACGAGGATAACAGATACTACCGCAAATCTCAATCAGATGAAACTATTGTGGGAAATGGCGGAAGATGACAAGTTTAGAAATATTACGAACTCCGGGAACATCGAAACATCAGCCACTAGAGATTTTACAGTCAAAGTTGATGTCGATGGGCTTAAAGAAGGTACCGTCTACTTTTACCGATTTAATTATAAAGACAATTATTCCCCTACCGGGCGCACAAAAACAATATCAAATACTGCAGATTCCTTAGAATTTGCAATAGTAAGCTGTAGTAATTACGAATGGGGATACTTCAATGCTTACGGTCGAATAGCTCAGCGTCCGATTTTAGATGCTGTGATTCATCTTGGCGATTATATTTACGAATATGCCCCAGGAACTTATGGCGATACCACCTTGAAAAGAAAACATCTTCCGGCTAAGGAATTAATTTCTCTTCAAGATTATCGCAGTAGGTATGCACAATATCGATTAGATGATGATTTACAAGCCGTTCACGCTAGTCACCCTTTTATTACCATATGGGACGACCATGAAGTGGCCAATGATGTGTACAAAGACGGAGCGCAAAATCATCAATCAGATGAAGGTCTTTTTAATACTCGAAAAAATTTGGCTACTCAAGCCTATTATGAGTGGATGCCCATAAGAGAGAATCAAAAGCATTACAGAAAGTTCGAGTATGGGGCTTTAGCAGACCTATACATGCTAGACGAAAGGTTAGATGGGCGAACAAAACCAGTACCTAACACTAAAGATCCCACCTATCAGGATACATCAAGAAAAATGATCAGCGATGAGCAAAGATCATGGCTTTTTGAGAATATAAAGGAGTCATCTGCAACATGGAAAATCATTGGGAATCAAGTGATCTTTTCTGATTTAAAGCAAGGAATGATCTTTCCGAATCGCCCTAGAAATATGGACTCTTGGGATGGGTATCCAGCCGATAAAAATCGATTCGCGCAGTTTATTAAGGACGAGAATCTGAAAAATATTGTGTTCGTAACTGGAGATACTCATTCATCATGGGCGTTGGAGGTCATAGCCAAAGCAGTATCCCGTGTTCCTATTGCCACTGAGTTTGGTACACCCAGTATTAACTCAGCTAATTTTGATGAATATTCTACGCTAGATTCGGCTAAAATGGCGGAAAGTTTATACGCCAATATGAATAACCACATCCGATATAACAATCTTACTGACCATGGTTATACTTTAATGACCATTACAAATAACAAAACAACAGTGAGATTCTATTATGTTGATACTGTAAAAGAGCCAAGTCAAAAAGAACGCTTGGGTGAAAAACTTTGGGTGTTTGATGGCAAACCCGCGATCAAACGTTTTTCGCTTTACTAAAAGCGAAAAACGTGTAAACCTATTTTCCTACTTTAAGTCGCGTCTATTTAGAATATAAACTATTGAGCCAATAAAAAATGCTTCCCAAAAAAGCACAATGGTCAACGCTTTTATTGGAATGTCCGTCATCACTTCTTTAAAAATGTACTTAGGAAAAGGTGCCGCAATTAAATCATTCAATGCATTCACAGGTAAAAATTGTGGCACTTGCTGCCAAAATGTATCTTTAAAGTAAGGAGCATTTTCCAGTACTAAACCCAATACTGGTTCAAACATTAGGCTGTAAATAGTTAGACTTACAATAACAAAACCAGCTTTTTTCATCAATAGTGAAAGAAGGAAAGCTAGTGAGCAAAAAACAAATATATCAAGTGCATAAGCTCCTAAAAACTCAAGTTCATCGAATATATAATTGACCTCAAAAACATGAGAGTATACAGCGCCATTAATAAAGCCGGCGATAAACAACACCACAGTACTGAGCAACGCTAAAGCTCCAATCAATATCAACTTGCTCAACAGATATTCTTTTTTACTCAATCCATCGATAATATTTTGACGCAGAATATTATACGTCAAGTCATTATTAATGGAAATGATCACGATATAAGCCAGCAGAATTTTAGTAAAAGAAACTACCCAGGTTAAGTTTTGCCATACATCTGGAAAATCGTATAATGGTAGAATCGTCGGATCAATCCCATTAAGCTCGGCGCCTTCAGCTTTAAGATATTGTAGCAGAAAATTTCCTCCAAAAGAAATCAGCACCACAGAAAAAAGGTACATCACAACCAAAGCCCAGAACACCTTGTAGCTCTTCACTTTTAACCATTCTAACTTTAACGCCCTAATCATTGTATTCCAAAATTTTAAGAAACTCTTGTTCTAATGAATTTTTCCTATTGACAAGTCTTGTTAAAACGACTCCATTTTGATGGCAAAATGTATTTAAATCTTCGGCTTTAAGCTCTCCACAGGTTGTGACGAGTAAATAATCCCCTTCCACATTCACTGACTCGATTTCATTATTTAATGACAAAGTCTGTTTCAAATGTTCATTATCTGAGGACGAAAGCTCATATTGATCTGTGTCTTTTAAAATCGCTGCTACTGAACCATCATATAATTTTTTTCCGTTGCGGAGCACACAAAAATCAGTACAAATCTTTTGAACTTCATCCAAAAGATGACTCGCCAAAATGATGGTTTTTTCCTGATTGGCAATATCCTTGATCAGATGTCTTATTTCCGCAATTCCCTGTGGGTCCAACCCATTAGTAGGCTCATCTAAGATTAAAACTGGAGGGTCGGCTAACAATGCCGCCGCAATGGACAATCGTTGCTTCATACCAAGACTATAGGTTTTAAACTTATCATCTTTGCGACTCAACAAACCCACTCTTTCAAGCGTGGGCTCGATGGTTTTAACGCTCACATTCTTGATATGAGCAGCTATTTTTAGATTATCTACCGCACTTAGATATGGGTAGAAACATGGAGTCTCGAGGATAGAGCCAATTTGTGTCCTTAATTGTGCGTTCGGCACTTTCCCAAACCATTGAAAACTACCTGAATCCTGAGCAACAACATTGAGAATCATCCCTAAGGTGGTCGTTTTACCACTACCATTAGGTCCTAGAAGACCATAAACTTGACCTTTTTTAATTGTCAAATCCAAATGATCTACGGCGGTTAATTTACCGAACCGCTTAGATAATTTAGCTATTTTTAAAATTTCTTCCAATGTTCAAAAATCAAGATCAAGTAAGTCTAATAATTCCATTTTATTGATCGTTTCGATCAGCGTTGGGATTTTTTGAAGTGGGATACTCCCAACCAGATATACCCCCATTGCAAAATCTTTCTGACCAAATACACCAACTAATTCCATTTCCCTACCTTTTTCTTTGCCAGCTAAGTAGGCGAATTTACCTCCTTGCATTGACATGTATTCATCGAAACCTTCCGATGAATACATGTCAGACAATTCCAAATAAGACTGGTCAATAATCGTAATAGAGTCGAACAAAAAGATATTTACCTTTTCCACGTCATTAACAAACTCATGTAGATTCTTATCCTTAGAAATATCGAGCATTCTCAAGGTACTTGCGTAAAAGGTATACTGCTTCTCTGTCTTGGACTTGGCAAATCTCTTCAGAATAGACTCTTGAGCTCTAGCGGAATTAATGCAAATAAAACCCAGAACTATGACACCAATTATGATTCTAAAATGACTACTTTTCATCGAGTAATTCTAGATTTTCCAATCCCCCTACCTTCATTGCTCTTGCTATTTTAGAGATATTTTTTAAATCAATTTCTCCGTATAAGCTCATCAGCACGAACTTTTCTCTACCGCCAACAACCATAATCAACTCCTCAATTTTACCGCCTTTTTCCTTTATCGAGAACTGCATATCTTCTTCAGCATCCATTACTGACATAAGCTCTTCGTATCCAGCAGCTTTGACATCTTTCAAAGCCTTATCATACATTTTTCTCGATGTTGGCGTACTGTCAGATGCAATAATCTTTAACCCTTTAAGCTTACTTACTGCGCTTAAGAATTCTTTTTCAGCCTCACTGCCAGCCTCTAGTTCCGTGAAAAGTGAGAACATCTTACTACTTACTGAAACTTTGGTATAGTCGTCATTACCCGATAACTCCTTGAAATATTTTTCAACTATGCTCCCTTGAGCCATGGCTACATTCATGCCCATGACCGCCACTATTATGATTAGTAATTTTTTCATATTTCCTTTAATTAAAATTTTATTAATAATTATTCTCTAATTTTCTCTTCCGCCTTATTGAGACGCTTAATCTCCGCTGTATAATGTGTACTTTCATTTAACCCATTCGACACCATCATTAAAGCCTTTTTAGTGATTTCGAAAGCTTTCTGCGGATCTTCGACTAAGTATTGTTCACTTTTATTGGCTTCTACGATTACAATGCTTGCTGTTAGCAGTCCCGCTAATACAGCCGCCACTGAAAACCATCTCTTTTTAGTAGTGGAATAAGAATAATCAACACTTGAATTGACCAATTTTGCATTTTTCAATTGATGGAAATAACTCCCTATACCAGAGAGTTCAGGATTTGATTTGAAATATTCCTTTACTTCTAGCTCGTCAGCAAGAGAAGTTTCTCCAGCCCAATATTTATCCAGTAACTCCTTAATTCGCGATTCCATAAGCATCAATTTTTTGAATTGTCTCCCTTACTTTTATCCTTGCCCGATGTAAGTTCACCTTGACTTCATTAATAGAAATAGACAATATTTCTGAAATATCTTGATAAGTCAAATCTTCTATTTCACGAAGGTGAAATACTTCTTTTTGTTTCTCGGGAAGACTTTCTAGTACAATTTTGAGCCAACTCATTCTGTCATTTAGTAAGGTATTATCATCAGCCAGCGCTCTATCTGAAATGACTTTATCCTCATCTGTCAAAACCGTAAACCTGTTAAGCTTGACCCAATCATAACATTGATTTCTGACGATGCGCATGACCCAAGCTTCATGATTATTAATCTTATTCAGCGTACTTCTCTTAGTCCAAATTTTGGATAAACATTCTTGAACAACATCACTCGCCAAATCAGCATCCTTAAGGATTGACAAAGCGTATCGATACATTTTATCTGATACTGGAAGTATGTGTTGATCAAAAAGTGATTGAGACATTTCGAATAGGAGACGCCCCACCTCGGCAAATGTTACAGCCTGCCTGAATAAAATATTAAACTACCTCGATAATTTGGAGTGGACTGTGTAAAGTTCATGCCAAAATTTACGATCTGAACTCGTTTGACTAATATTGGCATTACTCATATTACTATTACAAACTTGTGCTATTTTGAGATGGGATTTCTTTTGTAGCGTAACCACCAAGTCCGCCAATCTAGACCAATTTTCATTGGTAATATTGACAGAAAAACTACTATTTCGGCCATTTATCTCAACCAATAACGTTTTTAGCGAGGGAATTGCTTGCACATACTCTTGGTACTTTGGAATGCTAGCTGTCAGTTCTCTGAACTCAGAGACGGTACTTTTTGACAATTCATATCCCAATTGGGGAATACTTAGGTGGATCAGTATGAATAAAACCTTCAAGTGCATAGTATATATATTGGCACCTTAAAGGTAATTATTCAAAATACGAGATCTTATACCGCAAACTGGGTATTAATGGTAAATTTTGAAATCAATTATCCATTAATGGTTCCTGCTTGCTTTCAAGTATAAAGTTCAGGTCACCTTTTTCAGATAGAAAAACTGCAATGAACCTCAAATTCGGTATTTCTTCAAATATCACAATCATCATTACGGTTATTGGTACACTTAATATCATCCCCATCACGCCCCAAATAGCGCCCCAAATAGTTAACGAAAGGATAACAACAAGCGAACTCATATTCAGACTGTTCCCCATAAGTTTGGGTTCGATTACGTTTCCTACTAATACTTGTACGGTTCCAATTAAACCCAAAATCAGCAGGAATGGGCCAAATTCTCCAAATTGGAGAATGGCAAAGAAAGCCGGAAAGAAAGTAGCGATTAATGATCCCACAGTTGGGATGTAATTCAATACAAAGATTAACATTGCCCAAAATATTGCTCCTTCCAAGCCAAGAAAAAGCATTACAAAATAACTAAAGAGTCCAGTAAGAAGACTTACCCACGTCTTTAACAGCAAATAACGTCCTATATTCTTATCCATTTTATGAAATAATTTGGCCATATCCGAAAGTTGCTTTTTAGAGTTGTAAACAGCTGCCAGTTTTTGATCAAAAACACTTTCCTCGATGAGAAGAAAGAGCACATAAAATAAAATCAAAAAAGAATCACCAAGGATGGAAGTCAGCCATTCGAGAATAGGACTTGCTAAGTCACTAAATTGAACATTATCAACATAATCAATCATTTCAGAAAGAATATCAATACCAATAAGATCATTTAACTGAATCATGGCAACCTCAAAATTCTTTTGATACTTATCGATATTATTCAATAAATCACCCAAAGTCACATAAAGCAACTCCACCATCAACAATATGATCAGGTTAATGACTAAAAACGAAATCATACTTTGAACCCACACGGGAAATCTTTCTCTTATAAAAGTACTCTTTTGAAGTACCTCTCTCATTTCATGGATGATAAACCACAAAATCAAAGCGAGTATGAACGGAATAATATAATCTTGGCTATAAACCAGTATCGTTACTAGTGCCACCGTTGATACCAACATATAGGCCAATCGCTGCAAACTTGAAGTTGGGGATTTATCTATCATTTGTGTTTTGAGGTTGGATCCTCAATTTGCTAAAAAGAACTGATATTAGGAAATCAGTAATGAACTCAACATTGACAATGATGACAAAAATGCCAATTTTAACTTTAACAATTATTCAAAAGGAAACTATGCATCCAAGATGCGATGAGCCCCGAATCAGCATCATTTTGTAAGCTAGAGATTGCCATTTGTACTTTTTCGGATGCTACATTTTTCAATCTTTTTTCAAATAAAGATCTGTTATATTCTTTAGAAAATTCTGGATGTCCTTGAATCCCCATCATGTTATTTCCAACAGTAAACATGGCCACTGGACATTCTTCAGAGCTTGCTAAAACCACGCTCTTCTTTGGAAGTAACTTTACTTGATCTTGACATAACATGAGTACTTTATAAACTTTCTCATTAGTCATCCATGTTTGCTTTTCTCTGATAAGAAACTCATGTATACCAATCAAATATCCTGTGTCAGCCTTTTCTACTGTTCCTCCCAACGCCAGCGCTAGTGCCTGATGTCCGAAGCAAACTCCAATAAATTTTTTCTCCTTTACATTAATTTCCCTAATCAGCGCTAATAAGTGAGGAATCCAAGGTTCTGAATCATAAACGGAAAACTTAGAGCCTGTGCATATAAATGCATCATAGTCATCTAGTTCTGGAAAAAAGTAGTCAATGATGAAATATGGTTCAATCTCAACATTTGGCAATAGCCTACTAAACATTTCAAAATAAGTACCGTAATCATCGACATATTCGTCTGCTACATGATCGCATACTAAAAGAGCAATTTTCATTTATTATTCTGATTTTAAATGGAACGATTTGGGTCGAGTCAGGTGATCATAGCCCAAACCCGATAGCGTAACTCCTCTACCGGAATTTTTCACTCCTGTCCAAGCCAGTTCTGGATCAAGGTAATCACATCTATTCATGAAAAATGTACCTGTTTCTATTTGATCTCCGATACTAAGTGCTTTTTCTTGGTCTTTCGTCCAAATGGAAGCCGTTAATCCATAATTACTATTATTCATTAGTCTAATGGCCTCTTGGTCATTAGTGACTCTGACAATACCAATACATGGACCAAAAGTCTCCTCTCTCATCACCATCATGGAATGATCAACATTGACAAGTACTTGGGGGTTTAGATAGGGCAATTCTTGAGCATCAAAATCTTTTTCACCAATTAGCGCTAAAGCACCTTTTGATTTGGCCTCTTCAATATGCCTTAATACGGTTTTAGCATTGCTAGCTCGCACGAGAGGCCCAAGCATGGTGGCCGAATCCAACGGATTGCCGATGATATATTTTTTTGTTAATGCCACGAAACCTGCAACAAATTCATCGTATACTGCACTTGCTACATAAATCCGCTCTACACCACAACAAGATTGCCCTGAGTTGAAAAAAGCTCCATCTACAAGATTATCGATGGCACTACTCACAAGCGCATCTTCACAGACATATGCTGGGTCTTTACCTCCCAATTCCAAACCTAAAGACATGAAAGAATTTGAAGCCGCTCCCTGCACAGCCTGCCCTCCTCTCACGGAACCAGTGAAAGCTACATAATCAATCATTTTTCCTTCAACCACATCAGCAACCTGGTCATGATCCATATGAATAGATTGGAATACCCCCTCAGGAAACCCAGCCTCATCAAATGCCGCTTGGTATCGTTCAGCACAAACTGCTGTCTGATCGGCATGTTTTAGTACCACAACATTTCCAGCAAGAATGGCTGGTACAATCGCATTAACTGAAGTCAGGTATGGGTAATTCCATGGAGCAAGAACGAAAACTTTCCCCAGTGGTTCCCTTCTAATAAAACGCGTAAAACCTGTTTTATCGGGAATTATAATATCTCTTAATGACTCTTCGGCGAGCGAAATCATCATTTCTGCTCGCTCAACAAAACCTCCCGTAATTTCAAATGGTGTATACTGAATCGGTCGACCCATTTGATGGGTTATTTCAAGCGCCATAGCGTCTGCATTGGTCTTAAAGTAATCAATCACCTTTCGGACTTTAGTTATGCGCTCGATTAAAGTGGTCTTTTTCCAATCCTTGTAGGCCTTATCAGCTAAACTGATTTTATCATTAATTTCCCTATCCGAGACATAGGTTCTTTCTGCATAGACTGAACCATCAACTGGACTTATTATTTGAAAAATATCTGACATGATTACTCTGGGGTTACATAAGCTGCAGTGATACCACCATCTACTAAAAAGTCTGTACCTGTGACGTAACTTGAATCATCAGAAGCAAGAAATAAAGCCGCTTTCGCCATCTCTTCTGCCTCCCCGAATCTGCCCATAGGAATGTGCACCAGTCTTTTTTGTTTTTTAGCTTCCGTATCCAAAAACTTCATCAACAATTCGGTTTTTAATGGGCCTGGGCATAGGGCATTAACACGAATATTTTCTCTGGCATGAATCACGGCTAATTCTCTAGTCATAGACAAAACAGCCCCTTTACTGGCTGTATAGGCAATCTGCGGAGTTGCAGCGCCTAATAGAGAAACAAAAGATGCCGTATTGATTACACTACCACCTCCTGCACGTTTCAAAGCAGGTATTCCGTATTTACAACCTAGAAAGACACCTTTGGCATTGATATTCATTGTCAGATCCCAAGTATCCTCGGAGGTTTCTTGGGAGTTATCATCTTGACTATCCATGATTCCTGCATTATTGAATAGGATATCAAGCCTGCCATATTCTGCTTCAGCAGACTCAACCATCGCCTCACAATCTGCGGCTTTGGAAACATCTGAATGGACATAAATGACCTCACCGCCACTACTCAAGATTTCTTTTTTGAGCTTATGGCCTTCGACATCATTTACATCTGCGATGATTATTTTGGCTCCTTCCTTCGCAAATAAGATAGCGGATGCTTTTCCAATACCACTTGCTCCACCGGTAATTAACGCGACTTTGTTTTTTAGTCTCATGTAAGATTTTATTTAAAAATTGCTTTTATAAATTTTCAAATCACTTTTGGGTCATCCATTTTAAATTCTTTCAAAATATCTTTTTCGTTCCCAATCAGAAACGGCAGCTTCATGGGCTTTAATCTCTTTTTTATAGAAATGAGTATAATGTTCTTTTACAGCAACTCCGAAAACTTCACTCACAAAATCACTTTGCTCGAATTTGGTCACTGCGTCTTTCAACGTTCGAGGCACATGGGGCAAATGACTCGCCTCATAGATATCTCCAACAAAACAATCGGGAGGGGCGATTTTTTCTTCTATTCCTTTTAACCCTGAGGCGATTGATGCCGCAAATGCCAAGTAAGGATTACAATCTGCACCAGGGATCCTACATTCTATTCTCAAACTATTTCCTGCTCCTACAACTCGAAAACCTGCGGTTCTGTTATCCCTGCTCCAAGCGATTCTAGTGGGCGCCCAACTGCCATCAACATATCGCTTATATGAATTGATGGTGGGCGCGTAAAATACCATGACATCAGATACGTATTTAATCCACCCTCCAAGAAACCATCCAAAAATTTCAGATCCTTTTACCGTACCAAAATCCTTATCTCCGACAAATGCGTTTTTGCCATCCTGCCAAAGGCTGATATGGATATGGCAGCTAGAACCTGCTCCTTTTTCGTCATATTTGGCCATAAAGGTTAATGATAAACCCATTCGATCGGCCAATTCTTTTAAGCATTGCTTAAAAATCACATGACGATCAGCCATGACGCCAATTTCAGCATATCTCACATTCAATTCATGCTGACCTAGTCCCCATTCCCCTTTTGAGGTTTCTACCGGAACACCAGAATGCTTAAGATGCCTTCTCGCCGCTGCGGTAAAGTCTTCTGTACGCGATCCTTGCATGATATGATAGTCTTCCAAATACCATCCTGCAGGTTTCAATGATTGAAAATTAGCCTCGGCTGCTTCACGGTATCCGTCTTCAAACAAATAGTATTCTAACTCAGAAGCCGCAAAGGCTTCAAATCCCGCGGTTGTCAGATTCTCTACTTGTTTTGTCAAAATAGATCTAGGTGCTTGGGCTACTGCGGTGTGCTCTTTTTCATCTTTGATTGCACAGAGAATAATAGCCGTTTTATCAAGCCAATCTGCTCTTCTTAACGTAGCTATATCTGGCACGAGATGAAAATCCCCATACCCAAGTTCCCAGTTAGCAAAATGATAACCAGGAACAGGCTCCATTTCCATATCTGTGGTGAGTAGGTAATCACAAGCGTGTGTTCCCTCTTTGATCGCGGATTCGAGGAAGAAATCAGCCTCAAACCGCTTGCCCATTAGCCTTCCATAATGGTCAGTAAAACCAACAACGACCGTTTCAATTTCTTTTTTCTCTACTAATGAAACAAGTGTTTCAAGCGTAAGCATTCCTTCAATTTTCATCTGCCTTGTAAGTAATTCTAAACCATAGAAAAGATACAAGCAAAATCAGCAAATAAATAGCGGCTAGGCCAAGATTATTGATAACGATCGCAATCATCGCGATGGCAGCTATAACTAATGCAACAATTGGGGCCACAGGGTAAAAGGGGACTTTGAAGGGACGATGTAAATCTGGCTGGGTTTTACGTAAAACAACAACCGAAACCATAGAAACAATATATAAGGACAAAGCTCCAAAACAGGCTATAGTTATAATCTCTCCGGTTTTTCCAGTAAATAAGGCCACTATTCCCACACAAGTATTGAAGATTAACGCATTGACAGGTGTTTTGTATTTTGAATTGACTTTACCTAAAAGTTGTGGCGCAAATCGAACTTTGCCGAATTCATAAGTAGATCGACCAGCCGCCAATATAATCCCATGAAATGAGGCAATCAAACCAAAAAGACCAATGAAACTTACAAGTTTGAAATTGAGCGAATCGGATCCTAATACTTTTTCTAATGCCAATGGCAAAGGCGAATCTGAAAGGTTGCCAGTCGAATCATAAACGATTCCTTCCCAACCAGATACACCAATTGAAAAGGTAAATGTTAAAATACATAGGACTATTAATGTGGCAATAGCAGAGCCAAAGCCGATAAGTATATTTCGTTGCGGATTGATTGTTTCTTCGGCTACATTGGCAACTCCTTCGATTGCAAGAAAAAACCATATGGCAAAAGGTAATGCGGCAAAAGCACCACTCCAGCCATTTGGCAAAGGATTAGCAGTGAAATTGTTTACTTCAAATTCGGGAGCGGTCCCAACAAAAAATAGTACGAGACCTAAAACAGCGAGAATAGTGACTGCTAGCTCAAAAGTGGCTGCCGCCTGCACACCAATAATGTTTAAAAGTGTGAAAATGATGTAGGCTACTATCGCAATTGTTATTATCGGAACCGATGGTAAAAACAGGTTCAAATAAGCTCCGATGGCAAAGGCAATAGCTGGTGGAGCAAAGATGAATTCAATATTCTGAGCCATTCCGGCAAAAAAGCCCCAATTCTTTCCTAAAGCTTGATGCGCGTAATCAAAAGCTCCACCCGCCTTTGGAATAGCGCATGCCATCTCTGTATAGCTAAACGTAAAAGCTAGATACATAATTATCACAAAACCTGTAGCGACTGCCATGCCTAGTGTTCCGCCTTCGGCCAGGCCGAGATTCCAGCCGAAGTACATGCCTGATATCACATAGCCAACACCCAAGCCCCAAAGCATTATTGGGCCAAGTTTGCGCTCTAGCTTTGGTTGAGAAGATTCGTTCTGATCCATTGTAGTAAAATAATGAATCAATCTTTAAGAAGAAACTGAAAACAGTGAAGTGCTAAAAGAAATAGTTCAGTAC
>JBLIIJ010000076.1:0-19298 GCA_047635055.1 Cyclobacteriaceae bacterium
GGGAGGATTGAGCACCACTAAGAAGTAACAGGCTGTAAGTTGGTAATGGAAAAATATGGGTGTTAACAACCAGATATGTGACTTTATGTCCCTGGCCTGGTACCCTAAGTCACATATCTGCCTTATGGTTGGATGCATGTTTTGGTTAGTTAACGATCTTACAATCAATCATATATCCGTTTGTAAAAGATTATAAACAGATATAATCGGTAATGTGTTACATTTTGTCTTTAAGGTACCACGGCACGGTTAGATTGCCAAGTAGGTACATGAAAACGCCCCACTTGACACTGGCTGCCTACATAAAAAAAGGGATCGCTACTCGTGCTTTTTTGCTGAGCAGGTCGAACTAACTACCAACTAGTTGGTCTTTCAGACATTTGCCACACCAATGTTTACCGGTATTGATGCCATCGAATAATGGATCCATGACTCGGCAGCACCATCTACGATATCCGAGGATATTTATAGTACGCAGAACGGTTTTGTCTAGGGTTAGTTGTATGGTTTTGCAACAGATTTAGCAAATAAATCACAGATAGAATATTCATCAGGAATGTTCGTAAGTCGGCAGATTTGGCGGGGTTGATTAGAAACACTACCGCTCGAATACCCACAGAAACCGCTGATGCTTTTATTCATTGTTAGCAAAGTAGTTTGTTTAGACATTCATATAATTCCAAGTACATACTTGTACCCAAAGTTTGTATGTGCTTCAAATTCTTTCGTTAATTTGATTTCATAAAAAAGTAAGGCTACATGCCTGATTCAAGTAATTGGGTAGCAAAGGATCGGGTATTATTTTCTTTGCTTTTTCGTGTAAAATGTATATTCATTTTCAAACAATTTAGGGAAAACACAGTGTCAAGGTTGATAATTGGCACTCAACTTCTATTGAAATGAAACGATCAACGTGAGTTACCCCTAAAAAAATGAGAAAAACACCACTTTTATTGATTCTTACATTCTTTTCCTTGAATCCTACTGCATTTAGTCAAACATTAATTGATAATTCCAGCCTTCCCAATAAACTCAGGGTGTTTGTCGATGGTTGTGAACGGTGGGATGGAGGCTGTGATATGGATTTTATCAGAACGGAAATTACAGCAGTTGACTTCTACAGGGATAATCAAATGGCTGATGTCTTTCTGCTCATTAACAATAACGGATCTGGTGGCGGTGGAAGACAATATCAACTGATGTTTATAGGTCAACAAAACATTCATGCGGGAAGAAGAGATACCCTCTATTTAAATACCAAACAGACGGATACCGACTTTGAAGTGCGGGAAAAACTTACCCGGTTTATCAAATTAGGTTTAGCACCGTATGTTGCGAAGACCATAGCAGGAGAGGGGATCGAAATCAACATGAAGACTGACCCAGGCGTTCTGGCAGATACAAGGCGGGAAAGCGTTGATCCCTGGAATTATTGGGTTTTTAATATTGGTAGTGATGCGAACATTGAATTAGAGGAATTGAGCAGGCAAATTAATCTTGGTGGAAACGTCAATGTTAACCGTATCACGGATGAATGGAAAATTTCCATATCCGGGAACATAGATGAAAGGATGAGAACAACGATTCAAAGGGAACCAAGAGTTGATGACAATGGCAATCCGGTTCTTGATGCTGACGGCAACGAGATCATCGATGAAGTTGAGAACAATTTTGATGTATCAGAATTTGGATTTGGTCACCAGCTGGTAAAGTCCATTTCACCCCACTGGTCTTTTGGATATGATATTGGAGGTCGTCAGAACACTCGCCTTAATTATAAGTTTCAGACCAGCTTTAGGCCAGCTTTAGAGTACAATTTTTTTCCGGAATCAGAGCAGAATACCAGGTTTCTGAGAGTGAACTATGGGATTGAAGTCAGGAATAATAGATATGTCGAAGAAACGATTTACGGTACTGTTACTGAAATCAGGGTCCTCCATAGTCTGAGAGCCAGTCTGGGACTAAATCAACGATGGGGTAACCTGGAAGTCGGATATCGTTTTAGAAATTATCTAGATGATTTCAACTTTTGGACCACAGGTTTGAATATTAGAGCAGAAGTTCGTGTAACTGGGAGATTTTCTTTTTATGCAAGGTTAGAAGGTAACTACGTAAAGGATCAGATTTACTTGGCATCAGGAGATTTCACCGAACAGGATATACTAAGCGGGAGAGTAACCCTACCCTCAGCATATACCATCGATTCCAGATTTGGGTTTAATTACCGGTTTGGTTCCAATCTCAATAACTTCGTGAATCGACGATTTTTTGGAAGGGCAAATTTTATTGGGAATGATTAATGTATCATTCTAAGGATTCTAGGAACAAGCAAATTGAAATGTTCTCCGAATTATGATTGGAAAATATTTATTTCGAATTGGGGATCCGTTTGCAAAGCAGTGCTTTTACCAACTCAATGTTTTTATTACAGGAAAGGACTAAGGAGTCACCATTACTTCTGTCTGGAATTGACTTTTATCTTCATTTATTTCAAATTGTTGTGAACGCCAAGCTGTTGGTTGTATGCCCACGCGGCTCGACCCACAGCTAGTAAAGGGCACAATCTAGTGAAATCTGCCTTAGATTCGTCAGATTCCGCCTTACACAAACTACCCAAGGGTGACTCCGTTGAGGAAGCTTACACAGGGGTCTGCGTCGCTTGCACATAGGTCTGCGTCGCTTACACTTAGGTCTGCGTCGCTTGCATAGTCAACCGGGACTGACGCAATGGGCCCTGCGAGCAATTCGGAGGCATGTGTAAGCGATTCAGTGCATTCAGTTATTTAACTCAACGGACTTGATATTAACCCATATGAAAGGTTCCAGTCCAAAACGGTTATAAAAAGCACTGCGATGTGAAGTGGGGAAACCCCGCAATCTGTACGCTCTAAACAGCACAAGTCTCACGGGGCGTATGGCTCACTGGCCGTCTACTCGACTAGCATTAGTCGAGCTATTGGAAGTATAATCTCTTGCCTGTAATCTTCCTCATAGTCGCAATTTCCTAAGACTACAAGTCCAATATTCCTCTCGGGGATCATCATTAAAAAACTCCTGAATCCTTTATCCCCACCATAATGTCCCACTGCTCGTTTTGAATCAAAATCGTATTGTTGAAAACCTAATCCAATATGTGGAAATTTGGCTGAGGTAGGCTTCAGTGCTAAGTCATAATAACTTCCTGCTTTTTTTGAGTTAATCTCTTTCATAAAATAGTTCATCCACATGCTCAGTTCTTTAGCGGATGCATTAAGTGTACTACTGGCAGCGTGTTCTCTTGTATATGGATAAACCTCCCGTTGCTCGACCTTCCCTGTGATTCTGTTTTTAGTATGCGGCGATGAAATAAGAGAATCCGCAATTTTAAAAAACCTAAAGTCACTGGAAACCATTCCGGATGGATTCAGAATACTATCTTTTACATATAGTTCAAACGATGTTTTAGTGTTCCTTTCAATTACATAGCCCAGCAGATTATAACCCAAGTTGCTATATGAGTAGGTAGTAGAAGGAGGTGATTCCAATTCAAGTTCTAAACTAGCGATGTACTCCTTCAAGCTTGTATCGAGTTGATTTTTCCTTTCCCAATGGTAGTCTTGGACATCTGGTAGACCTGAAGTGTGATTTAACAAATCCTTAATAGTAATATTTTTGATCCGTTCGTCCTTATACTTCAATGCAGGAATAAGATGTACTAATTTGTCTTCAAGGGATAGTTGTTCTTCGTTCACCAGATTTATTATGGCTGATGCCGTAAATAATTTGCTTATTGAGGCAGTATGAAAAATGGTGTTTTCTGTAACTAAATCTTCTTTATCAATATTTCGAACGCCATACCCCTTTGTATATAGAATGGAGTCATTTCTGACCAACCCAATTGAAAGTCCAGGAATATTATAATGATTCATTTTGTGGATCACTATTGAGTCTATCTTCCCAAAAAAATCAGTTGCAGAAGAGCTAATTTCAATGTTTTGTTCAAACGATGTTGTAGTGCAGGACAGAAAAATTGTGAAAACGGCTACTAATGATGTGGGAAATATTCTACTCATATAATTAATGCTAACGCTAAGTATAGGGCACATATTAATGTGTTATATATAATGGTAGTCTTAGTCTGCATTCTCTGTTTTTCCCCATTTAAAATCCCAAATTGGTTCCACGCCCCTTAAGTGTTTTACGAAATAGTTCCATCTTGTTTTTGTAAAATACTTCTGATGATCTCCAACATATCCATGTCGCTGACTTGGTAAAATGAGCATGTCAAATTGTTTGTCTGCCTTTATCAAAGCCTCAGCGAGTTTAAAAGTAGCGGATGGATTTACATTGTCGTCTATACCTCCATGAGTAATTAATAATTTGCCTTTCAGATTTCCCGCCATTGTTATGTTCGATTGCAAGTGATATGCAGAGTCAACAGGCCAACCCATATACATCTCTGGCCACCATGCCTTTTCCATTCTATGGTCATGGTCTGCAGAACTGGCCACTGCTACCTTATAAAAATCGGGATAGGCTAGTACTGCATGCCCAGCATCGTAGCCGCCAGCAGAATGACCAAAAATGCCAACCCGCGTGGTGTCAATCCAGCTGTATTGCCTGCCTAATTGTGATATAGCTCCAACATGATCATCTAAACCACCCCCTAAGTTTTTATACGAGTAATCATGAAATTGTTTTGATCTACCTGAAGACCCAAGGCCGTCAACCACAACAGCAATAAACCCTAATTCAGCATACGATTGAAGGCCGAATGCAGCAGAAAATTCCGTTGGGAATACTTGAGTATGTGGACCCGTATAGCTCATTTCGATTACGGGATACTTTTTACTTGAATCAAAACTTGTTGGTTTCCATAGCGCTCCATAAATCGTAGTTTTACCATCTCGTGCGATGGCTGTAAATATTTCGGGAGGGCTCCACCCATCCAAGTTCAAGGTTTCAGCTCTACCCAATTCCTTCAATATTTTTCCCGTATCCGTACTTCTTAAGACAGTAGTTGTAGGTGTATTTACAGTAGAAAAATTATCAACAAAATAGCTGCCATCAGGAGAAAGATCAATGATATGATTTTGCTCCTCCTCAGTAAGTAATCTTAGGTTTTTGCCATTAAAGGAAATGCTATAAAGATTTTGATAATAAAGGTTTCGACCTTCTTCTTTTCCAGAGGCGAGGAAATATATTTTTTGAGCCTTCTCATCGATTCTTTCAACACTGTTGATATAGTAACTTCCTTGGGTTACTCGTTTTTCTTTTTTGGTTTTTAAATCCAGACTGTACAATTGTCGCCAACCACTTTTCTCCGACAGGTAAAGCATATATCCACTATCTTCAGCCAACATATATCGGAAGTTGTCAATGTTAGTAGAGCTTGTTTCTGAGTATATTTTATCGAGTTTTTCAGTATTGAGATCGAATGTATAGATGCCCATTTTTTGATAGCCACGACTAGTCTGTTCAAGATAAACTTTTCCTGGTGTTTTAGACCATCTAACACGTGTGCCATTTATGTGTGTGCCAATTGGCAAATTCACTTTTATCTCTTTACCCGTTGTCGCATTAAAAAAGACGGGTTCCATGTAAATCATTGTAGTATCACCTGGAGATCCTCGATAATAGGAAAGTAATCTAGGCCTGTACAATGTGTCCACACTCCAATCGAGTAGATACATCTTTCGTGCTGTCCTTAAATCGCAGATATCGGCATAAATCCATTCGCTGTCCTTAGACCAATCAACATCAAAATTTTTGGGACGTTCAGCATTTTCTCCTTCCAGTATATCATACCAACCGTACCAAGATGCATATTCATATCCCTTTTCGCCCTCTTTACTCAATTGCTTAACTTCTCCAGTTTTAGTGGATTTGATATACAGATTATAATCTTCAGAGTATGCAATCCAATTATCATCAGGAGAGGCTATTTCATTGGAATCCTTTTTATCTTCTGCAGGAGGTGCCTGAACCATGTATGTATCCGTATTTAATAAAAATGATTTACCCCTTGCTGAAATAATTAACTCCTTGGGATTCTTATAGACTATGTTACTAATAGGGAGGTCAGTAGATTTAATTTCAGTTTTTAGCGAATCCTTTAATATCTGAGCGACCTTTTCATGGTCAAATAATTCCGATTGAACTCGATCTGGAAAAGATACTTTGAAATACTTTTTGTTTGCTGGGGAATGATTAACATACCAAACGCCTGTACTATCAGGAAACCAGTTGGGTCGGATATTTACATTAAACACCTTTTTATTGTTTCGATTCTCATACATAAATCCAACGGCTCGATTGTAGTCGTCTATCGTTATATCATCCTGCGCTGATAACGAACCTGCATGGAACATTAAAAACACTAAAGCAAGAGATGATAATTTCACTTTGACATTTTCATATGAATCCAGCGTCATGATTTTCTATTTTAATTGTTTATAACGCCCGCTAAGCGATGGATGTCTTCGCGACCCGGTCCGACACTTGCTAGGTAACGATAAAAGTAACGAAGGTGCACCATGTCTCAAAACTTTTAGATAGCCACACTTTCTACAATACATACGCAAGAAGGGAAAGAGAAGATAGGCGAAAAGAAAGCTGGCAGAAGTTGCGCCGTAGTGGGCGAGTCCCTCATCTGTTTATAAAGAGCACAGAGACATTTGCTGTTTAGCGTTTGTTAGTCTTTGTAGTTCACGAATATTCTATCGCTTTGAGTAATTGTTATCCTGTAACAATGAATCAATTCCTATTAAAACCAAGAGATCAACTAGGTGTCGTTAGTTTACGTCTGAAGTACTACTACATTTTCCTTGGTTATCATATTGTGGTTTTCCTAATTGGCCCTGTCGGAATTTCACTTGCAGAATCAAATCTTATTCCAGTTTCCTCCGCATTCATGGGCATGTTTTTTCTTGCAAACATGGCGATTCTCAATGTGATTATTTGGAGGATGTTAAGCTTCTTCGTAAAGAAAAATGTTCTTATTTCCTATGCAGTTTTTACGGTTGTTTTGATGGTCGGATTTGCCGTTTTAAATGCTCCAATTCTTCTAACCAGCTATCAATCTTCAACTGTTCAAATTATAACCATGTTTAGCCTGACCATCCAGGTAATTGTTATAAACTATGTTATTCTCTACGATATTTTTGAAAACCCTAACAAGCTCAATTATAATTTGATTGGAGCAGCAAATGCGTTCTGAAATATCGGTTTTTTTTGCGGTTGTTTACGCCTTAATGGAGACTTTTATCCCGGGACCAATGGGAATTGAGGACCTTTCCAACGCCTTGGTGTTTCCAACATGTTATGCATTCAGTTTCTATAATTTGGTCGGAACAGAAAACCAACTTAGCGAGGGAGTGCATGTTGCCATTACCAACCTTTCAGTAATTGAAGGAATCATTTCTCAGCTCTTTATAATATTCGTGGTTGGAAGATTACTTACGAAGGACTGATAGATTCTAAACTGATTGATCAATGAAAACTAACGCCCGTATATATCCTGTGGCGCTGGCGTAATTTAAAGCGTCGGATTCAAAGTAGGAAAAATCGGAGAATTTTTCCGGCGCTGGCAGAAGGTAGAAAAGCCAAATCTACCTCTAAACGCCATGGGATTATTGACAATCTTAGGTGGATTTTTCTCCCAATATTCTATTCTCCTAGTCCATCTGTTCATGAAGTATTCTTGTTATCTCTATCTGTATCGGGGTGATTATCCTGTAGAAAATAATGTGTCTATTGACGCGGAATCCAAATAGGTCTTTGTTGATCTTTTGATAGTTCTTGCCAACGTGGGGGTTGTCGGCTATATCAGAACAGCTTGTCGATAGCATTTCATAATATTTGTCTGCTTGTTCTTCTGACCAAGCGTCAAATGTATAAAGCCAAATGTTAGATAAATCTTGAACAGCTTCATTTGTTAAATGATAGTCGCTCATTTATTTCTACTAGCTTTCAGTTCTGACAGGTGTGTTTGAGGGTTGAAGTTCTCCGCAATTCCACTATCTATTCCAGTTTGAATGGCGTTCCTTAATGCAATTGCTTTGTTCTCATCTTCTTCCAAAAGTCTTAGCCCAGCACGAATTACTTCGCTGGCATTCTTGTACCGACCTTCAGAGATGCTTTGATGAACAAAACTTTCGAAATAATTACCAAGAGATACCGATGTGTTCTTATTCATAACTTTATCTTTAAGTAAAGATACCAATAATTGGTATAATCTCTAAGTATACCCCTCCACATACCGTTTAGTATATGAAGCGTAGCATACCGAAGGGTGCTATGATTTCATATACAGTGTTATAAGCATTTCTAAATTATGACTTCGCTAATTTGCACAGTAGGTTCAGCATTAGTATAATTAGAAGCATCAGCCATTATCGCTTCTGCATTTGGCCCAAATGAGTCTTGGAAGGATTCCATAGATTCAAAATACATATTACCCATAGCCGCATAAGGAGCTGTCGATCCTGGAGCTGCACTACCTAATCCTGATTCAACGGTTGCGCCTTTCACAGCATCTCCTAACAAACCAGCCACCATTGGTATGTGTTTATTGCAATAGTAGTCCATATCAAAAGTTTTACCTTCACCATTCGGATACATAACACTCAGTTTAATCATTCCTTTTTTCATTTGTTTCCTTTTAATTACTCTGATTTTTATGGTTTTTCAGATTCGCCCCGTTTTTTTAGTGGATTCTGGACTCCACTTACCTTGACAATATTATTCAATCCTATTTTATAGTTACTCTTATTACTTGATAAATCTATGAATTGCCTCGTTGGCATTATCTTGAAATGAATGATTGTTCAAATCGTCAAAAATTGTTGCCTGATCTACTATGGGACCCGTCACACCTGATTTACTCGCATAAAAAATGCCACTTTTGTACGACTCATCTTGTAGGCCATCTACGAATCTCTTAGCACCGACTTCTAACTTATGTACTTTGCCAATCAACAACATCACTTTAAACATAGCCTGAAACATAATCCGTTTAGCAGCGGGAAGTTTACTCATCACCTCAGTTCCTGCTGTTGCACCGGGACTCATCGTGATGAATCGAATGTCTGGATATTTGCGTGCCATTGTTGACATCCATAAAGCTGCCATATACTTTATTGGTCCATAAGGAATCATCGGATCGGTATTATTCCCAAAGAAGATTCCATCAGCAATAGATGCGAATTCATCGGTCGATGAAGTTTTCAGTTTAGTGTGCTTAATGCCCATACTGGGAACTCCTCGTACGGCCTCAGATCCGGCATACAGTGCTGCTTTAGTCAATTTTTCAGCTTTTATAAGCTCCTCTGCCAAAACCACGTGTCCCAGAAGGTTCATTGCAAATATTTGAGTTACACCATCCTTGGTCTTTTCATTGAAGATAGATCCACCGGAACCCCCTGCATTCATAATCAGGGCTTCAATTGGTTCACCCAACGATTTGACAGCTGATTTAACAGAGGTTAAATCAGTTACGTCAAGTAGCACTATTTCAAATATCGATTTACCTGTCGACTGCTCCAGATCTCGCTTAGCAGCTTTAGCTTTTTGTTCATTTCGACATCCAAGATAAATTTTTTCTATCCCATTCTGTAATGCAAACTGTCTTGCGGACTCTTTGCCCAAACCTGCGTTCGCTCCTGTAATTAATACACTTTTTATCATGGTTTCTATTTTAATTGGTTATCACGGTTTCTGTTACTAGTAGTTGCGTGGGTTGGCACGAACCTTTGCAAGTGCACACCAAACTAAAAATCCGCGAGGATTTTTAGAAGTAGGCGAAAACAAGCAATTACTTATAGCCAATGTTGTGCATACGCTTTTATAATTTATTTTATTTTTTCTTTTCAGGAAACCAGGTGTCTCGTAATATTTTCCATTTTCCATCATCTTTTTTCCAGACCAATAAATATCTTCCACGGCCAACAATTTTTCCGTTTGCATGTGACCAAATTCCTGTTCCGTCTTCCACAAGTAATTGGTCGTTTCCCCATAATTTTGTGGTTTTAAAACTTGAGCCAGTAATACTGTCTCTAATCATACTTCCAAAAACCTTGGTAATATTATTTCTACCAACAGTGGATGGAATTATTTCAGCGTCCATCATATACATTTCTCCCAATGCAATTGAGTCTCCATTTTGTAAATGATTTTCGTATTCCCGAAGACGCAATTCAATTTCTTTTTCAAGAGTTGATAAATCGGTTTGTTCAGATTCCGCACTCTTTTTAGCGACTTTTTGGTCACAACTTGTAAAGGAAATCAATGCTATTAATATGGTGGAAAATAGAGTGATTCGTACTTTTCTTTTTTCCATTGTAGTCTATTTAATTAGTTTTTTTCAGCTTATGCGCAACGAAAGTGGCTATGATGAGTGGGGATTAGAAAGTACTAACTTTGCCATTTCCCTCAAAGCCACACTGTTTTTTAAAGATATTAATTGTGGCGGACAATCCAATCCCCACGAAAGTTTCCCCACGGATGAAACCTCATTCATTCATAGGTGTTGTTGGCTGTTCGTTCTTTTCTACTTTGAAGAGATCTATCCAATCATAGAACATAAAAAAGTGCGAGTTAAGTACTCGCACTTTGAGTTAATTATTATATCTAAAATAGTATTTAATATTTCTTTATTTCGGCTACAATCTCTTCTGTAGTAAAAAGATGACTTGCAATCATTCTAAAGTTCACTAATGCAGCTTCATAACCATTTAATCCTGGTAAAATAGCTGCAGCAGTAGCATCTTTGACAATAGATACTTCAAATCCATTCTCAACTAATTCTCTCATATGAGATTCTACACATAAGTTTGCCGACATTCCAGCCAGGATAACTTTACTAAAACCATGTTTACGTAATTGCAACGCTAAATCATTTGATTCAGGACCATAAACTTTGTGTGGACTAGTTACGATTACATTATCACCATCTATGTATTTCTTATATTTATCTAACCAGTCAGCACCTGAGTTTTCAAACCCCTCTGATGTGAGTGCACCCTTTCTATCAAACATCGTAATCTTGTGCATTAAAGCTTCTAACGCACCTTCGAATTCCCAAGTGTGATCATGCTTGTAATAATAGTGGGGTGAAACAATTACGGTGATATTTTTTTCTTGAGCTATTTTGAATAATGCCTCAATATTATCAACGGTATTGTTTGCTGTGACACTTTCTCCAACTACACCCCATGTTACTCCATCTGGGCTTAAAAAATCATTTTGTGGATCGGTAATTACAATGGCTGTATTTTCATCAACGGTAAATCCTGGATCTGGTAATTGTGCAAATAGGCTGGATACACATGTTGCTGTTAATACTAATGTTAATGCTAAATTTTTCATTGTCTTAGGTTTAATGTTACGTCTTATTGACAATGTAAATATGGTAAGTGGAAGAGGGTGTTTGTTAGGTACTTATTCCTGAAGAGTTAACAATTATTCCCAAAGCACTTTTTTCTTTGTATTCAGAAGGTGAAAAGCCTTCTTGATTCTTAAAAAACCTGCTGAAGGTTTGGATGTCTTCGTAGCCAATTTCATAAGCAATTTCTTTTATTGACTTATCTGTATAGTAGATTAAACGCTTTGCTTCTAACAAAATTCGTTCTTGAATAAATTTTAAAGGTGACTTGGTACTTATTTTTGAAAATATGTTAGATATAGTTTTGGGTGACTTATTGAGCAGGGTAGCATATTCAGTTACTGTATGTTTGGTTTTAAAATGTTGCTCCACCAAAAAATTAAATTCTCTTATTACATCTGAGTCATTTTTTTGATTGGGAAATTGTTTTTGCTGTTTGTATAATCGTGTACAAAGAATCAAATATCTTTTTAACATCATTTGTAACATACCAATTTGGAGGTTGTCTTTTAACAGCATTTCTATGGCAAACATTTTCCATAGGGTCTCAAAATGTTCTATTTCTTCCTCAGGAATTTGAATAATTGGCAATTGAGAGGAACCAAAAAATAAAATTCCCTTACAGCTGACTTCTGTATCGTGGTCGATAACGCAATAAAAGGATCTGTTAAACCTCAAATAATTAGTTGCTCCTTTTTTTATAGAATTAACTTTATGAAATTCAGTTAAAAAAAGAATTTCATTTTTGGAAAAGGAATAAGGCTGACCGTCAATAATGAATTCATTATGATCCTCTCGAAACCATAAAATGGTTAAACTGCTACCTTCAGGTTCTTTGAAAATAGCACAAGTAGGTGTATCGAGTGTTGCTAACTCTATAAATTCTTTTGTGTTTCCTGTGATTTTCATTTTATCGGTATGACAGCCAACATCTAGATATGGCACGTGCCTCAGGACTTTTTAATAGCCAGAATCTAGCGAATTTTCTGATCAGTTTCAAACCCCTCAGTAGAGGTATGTGCCATATCGTTTGTTATGAGTCTTATCGGATTTACATAGTTTATTCCTTTAATAAGGCACTGTAAACAATCTTCTCAAGTCTGGAGTTGATGTCCTGATTGTGAGGAGAGGAAAGCACTTGGCGTAATTGAATTACAATTAGTTCATTAGTTGGATCGATCCAGAATATAGTGCTAAAAGCGCCACCCCAACTATAAGTTCCTTCGGGCCTATTTGGATGGTCTGCTGTTGCAATATCAAAACCAAACCCGAATCTTGAAGGACCCCAGGGAAAAGAAATGGTGTCAATTTGGTCTTGGTGCATTAGTTGAGCAGTTTCCGCCTTTAATAGCTGAATATCGCCTAGTTTTCCATCGTTCAACATGGCTTGGCAGAATAGGAAATAATCTCTTGCCATGCCTGTCATTCCACTTCCACCCGAATGATAGGTTTTTGCTCCTTCAACAGGGTAATCAGGAATATAAAATGGTTCGAATATCGGCATGGGTGCAAATTGACTATTAGTGTCTGAAATAAATACTTTGGTCAGGTTATTAGAAGCACTTGAGTCGTTAAAAAAGAAGTCCAAAGTTTCCGCTCCGATTGGAATTGTAATTTCTTCTCTGATATAATCGTCAAGCTCCATCCCAGAAGCAACTTCAACAACACGGCCTAAAACATCTGTGTTGAGACCGTACATCCATTTTTCACCAGGTTGATGCATTAGAGGAAGATGACCGATTCGGGTCATAGTCTGCTCAATCGTCCAATCTCTATGTGTGCTCAGATCAGGAATGCTATACTTGGCGAGTATAGCTCCATTAACAGAGGGATTCATGAATCCATATGGTACACCAGCGGTATGAGTTAGCAGCTGACGAACGGTCGGCTCGGTTTTAGCTGGAACACTTGTCCAACTTGTATCTACCGGGTTGAAATCCATTAAGACTTCCATCGAATCGAATGAAGGAATATATTTACTGACAGGGTCATCCAACTGAATTTTTCCTTGTTCGACGAGTTGCATCGTGGCAACTGAAACCAATGGCTTTGTCATGCTCGCCATTCTAAACAAATGGTTTTTACGGTAAGGTATTGTCCTTGCTGAGTCCGACCAACCAACTTCTGATTCATAGATGATCTTACCACTTTTAGCAATCAGGGTCACTGCTCCAGGATACTTTTTGGCATTAACAAATTCCATTACCATAGATTCAATCATGTTAAGACTATCCGAACTCATTCCGAATTTCTCAGGTGTTGCAAATAGAAATTGTTCAGTAATATTCTCTTCTTGAACTGTACATGAGAATAGGAGAAGACTAGCAGCTAAAGGGAATAAATGTGATGCTTTCATTTAGGTAGATTGTTTAATTAGGTGTCGGTGATTCATAACGATTTGGATATCGAGCAGACGACCGAAGGAAGTCTGAACTGATATCTGTTGTTATGCCTTGTTTTTTCAATGGATCTTGTTATTCCCTTTTTTGGTGGCTATAATTTTATTGCTTTCAAATAATCGAAACTCTCTTTCAAAGCCACCTCGGGGTTCTGAACAAAATCTTGCTCAACGTAAAAATGATGTACTCCTGATTTTTCAGCAGCTGAAATAATAGCTGGGATATCAAGCACTCCGGTTCCGACAGTAGACATATATGGAAATAGTTCTACCCATTGGCTTGGGCTACCTCCATCCCCAGAAAACCTGGCTTTTTCTTTCATGTCCTTTATGTGCATTAATTGATATCGGCCCGGGTAGGATTCAAAATAATGCACAGGATCTGCACCGCCAGCTATGGTCCAGTAAATGTCCATTTCAAAAAACACAAGACTAGGATCTGACTCTTCAAGCAGAATATTTAAGGGGATCTGACCATCCATTTCTTGCAACCCATAGCCGTGATTATGATAAGCGAACTTTAACCCCACCTCTTTGGCCTGCTCGCCTATTTTATTAAACTCTTCAGCTACTCTTTTATAATCATCTAGTGTTTTTCTTTTCTCTTCCGGAATAGCAGGTAATCCAACATACTCAAAACCCAACTGGTCCGCTGCTTCACCAAGCAATGGCATGCGCGTTTGCATTGTTTCCATGTCGGTATGGGTAGCAGTAGCCTTTATGTCAAACTCATTTAATATGGCCTTTACTTCTTTGGAGCTGTGACCAAAATAACCACTTCCACTAAACCCCAGTAGTGGTTCTAATGCCCTCCATCCTTCTTTCACAGAATCAACACTAAAAGGAAAAGGGCCGAACATCTCAACTTCCCTATAGCCCATTTTGGCAAGCAGCTTAATGCTACCCCTAAAATCATTTTCCAGAAGTTTAGGTAGGGAAAATAGCTGTACTCCTATTGTGCTAAGATTTTTACTTCCACAACTGGTTATCAATCCAGGAAATAATGTGAGGGCAGTAGCTGCGGTACTTGTATTCTTAAGGAAACCTCGTCTTTTCATAACTGTTTGATAATAAGGCATAACACCAAGCTATCGGTTGTATGCCCCGAACTTGGCAAGTACAGGCACAATCTAGTGAAATCTGCCGAAGCTCCCAACGGTTCAAAGTAGCACTGCGTTCTGAAGTGAAAAAATCCCAAGAGCTGAAGTTTCCAAACAGCACAAAACTCTCTAGGTGGGAGACGAAACGGTCAAGTCCCAATGCAGTTTACAGAAAGCACTAAAGCACATGCCTTCATACAATTTGTTAGGCAGCTTTATAGCTCAATAACCAGGATATTAGAAGTTAGAGATGTTACTTTCAATTCATGTATTAGTTCGTCGTTTGATTTGTATATTCGGATAGTACTTTGTTTTTGATCGTATTCCCACTTCCCACTTTCCATATAATGAGCATCGACTGGCGATAAAACTAAGTATTCACACTCGTTCCCTTCCATAAAAGTGTAGGTTCGTCGGAACCATGATGTAGGGAAGTTCATGAAGTCTGACGGCCTGTAAATTCCGTAATCCTCTTCATAAGATTCCACCCATGTATTAATCAGATTTTCTGGGTAGTTCCTATTTAGCTCTAAACCATCATCAGAGCATCCAATTAGCAAGAGCAACGATAGTATTGTTGTAATTCTAAGTTGTTCCATATTTCTCTGACACAGTATTATGCTCAACGGTTTATACTAACCCTTAGCACCATTTTTTTCTTATGGATAGGTTTAGACTTCCTTATTTAAATTTACAACTATTTTACCAACCACGGTACGCTGCTCAAGGCTATGAATAGCATTTGGTACGTCTTTTAAGGAAATAACTTTTTGTATAGCGGGCTTTATCTTTTTATCAGCAATCATATCAAGTACTGTTTTTATATTTGTTGTAACCTCAACCTTTTGAGTTAAAGCCATAAATTTCTGACTACCACGGTCGAAGCGGCCAAAAAGTTTTAGCTTAAGCATATTGTAAAAATCACCTCCAACTAGTACATATTTACCATCTTTCTTTAAAATTTGTTTGTATCTGCCTGGGCATTCGAAAGATGCCGTATCAAAAACAGCATCAAACTCATTTCCTTTTAACGCTTTGATTGAGCCTTTTTTTTTATAGTCAACAATTTCATCTGCACCCCAACTCCTTACTGCGTTAACTTTTTTGGTTGAACATATTGCAGTTACATAGGCTCCCTGAGCTTTTGCTATCTGAACACCAAAAGATCCAACTCCACCAGAGGCACCAACAATCAACACTTTATCTCCTGGATTAATTGCGCAGAGTGTCATTCCCATCATTGCAGCTTGGCCAGATATAGGCACCGTTGCGGCTTGCTCAAAAGAAACGGTTTCTGGCTTCTTGACCAAGTGTTTAGCATTTACAATTGCATACTCTGCAAAACCTCCTCCAAAGGATTTGCGAATATCAGCTACGACTGTATCACCTATTTGAAAAACCTTAACATTTGTCCCGATGAGTTGAATCGTTCCAGCAATGTCCATTCCTAAGATCCTTTTTTTCTTAGAAGGTCTGAACAGTCCAAAAACCATCCGAATAATAAAATAATTTGCTCGGGCAATATACCTATCGGCAGCATTAATGGAGGCACATTCAATTTTCACTAAAACTTGATTCTTGTTGGGCTTAGGTATTTCCCTATCATCGACAAGTTCCATTACTTCCTGAGGATCACCATAGTTGCGGAAAACAATAGCACGCATCAATTTGGGTACAGATTTTAAAGGTTGCATATTTTTTATTGCAAATTTATAGGGGAGAGATGATTCAGCCTTTGCCTGTGGGCTCAATCATTATTCACTGAGGTTCTTTCTGAATTCAGTAGGCGAACAGCCATATTGATCTTTGAACATTCGTGAAAAACTGGAAGGGTTAGTGAATCCGCATTCATAGCAAACCTCTTTTATCGAGCTTAGAGAAAAAGCTAAAATTATTTGTGCCTTCTCCAACTTTTTTTGAGTGATGTATTTAGCTGGTGTGCTGTCATACATTTTGTTGAATTTTCTTTTGAAAGAGGCCATACTGTTGTTTGTCATGGCTGCCAAGCGTTGAAGGTCTAAAGGTTCATACAGATTAGAATCAATGACTTCCCTAAATGAAAAAGTCTTATCAGAAAATAAACGTCTTATAATTAAATTCAAGTTTGAAGATTCTTCTGATTGCAGGAGGAGTAGAATAATCTCTTTTAGCTTAACCGTCAAAATTTCTTCGTTGAGTGCATTTTTGTGGTCGAAAAATTTAACAATACAAGAAAAATAGGCCTTTACAAGGGCTGTGGCATCTTCTTGGGATGTATCCTTTTTTAATGGATGATCCAATTCTTTCCAAAATTTCGGCTTTTGACTATCAAAAACTTTTTGTAGCACCTCTCGATTAAAATGAACTACAATAGCACTCAACCTGCCAGATTCAATTGTTGAGAGGCTCCGACCGACTGTTTTACCGCATAACGAAAGGATAACTGTGCCCTTTGTAGCTAAAAATCCTGATTTTGTTAAGTCCTGTTCATCACCTTCTAGAATATAAGCAAAACAAGATTCGGCTGGTAGATCAAATCCTCCCTCTTTAGGTGTTAGTAATTCATACCATGTAAATAACGGTTTTTCAAAGAGTAGGATTTGTTTAAATTTATTAGGCATACAGTTAATTTATTCCTTATTCTCAATAGCCTTCTTCTAGGTTAATTTTTTGCTTTTTGTTAATTGGCGCTTACGTTTGGCTAAACTGCATTTTAATGCAGTTTACATTTTGTTATGATATAATTTATTCTTCATCAGACTTAGAATGCACAACCCAATCCTATTCCAAAACCTAATGTACCTACGTTTGATCTAAATATAAATCCGCCTTCAGGTTTTTGGTATTTGTAGCCTAATGATGCAATAGGCCAAGCAAATAGCCCATTTGCTGAACCAATAAACCCTCCGAGAGACGTTTCAAAATGATTGTTTTTTTCCCCTAGAAGAAAAGTTAAACCTGCAAGACCACCAGCGGATTGGCTTACACCAAAAAAATCTAGATAATAATAACCTAAACCAAATCTTCCATTTATTTGAAATGAATTTGATTCTGACCTGTATAATTTGGTTTCAAAATTTATTGACTGAAGAATAAATGAACCTTCCAAATACAAATTGCTATTTCCATCGAGTTCGTGATTGTTTAGTGATGTGCTGTTTGAATCCGCTACTTTGTCAATGATTTCCTGAGAAAACAGAAAATTATTCGCCAGTATAAACAGGGTTGCTAAAAGTAGTATTTTCATTCAATCTAATTTTGGTTTTTAAGACAGTTGTTGAATTAAAATATTCATAATGTTTAGTATATAGAAAGTTACGAATTTGTGTGGGACGATTTTCCGTGGGAAAATCGAAAGCAAGCAGACAAAGCAACCAACATTAGTTTAGTTAAAACTAGCAATTTTTTATATACTGTGTTAGCGACTGGCTTTAGCCTGAACTGTTTTTCTTTTAGTATTTTTTAATGTAGGAATCCAAATCATAAGTATTTCACCGCAGATTAATGGAACAAATGAAAAGAAATACTCATTTACAGTCCTGCCAAAAGTTGGGTCTTCAATTTGTCCAAATAAAAAGTCCAGAGGAATAATTCCTCCTATTCTTACAGCTACAAATGAAAGTATGCAGATATAACTTCGAACCATAAATTGTTGATGTGCTTTGATATTTCCATTTTTTACACACCACCAAGCTGAAAAAGTAGTAAAAAGAACCAAAATAGCTAAGATGAAGAGTGAAACTCTACAAGGCAAGCAAGAACTTATTAGTGATAGCCTAATGGCCGATAAACCTGCTATAAATGCTCCAATGATATAAATTTTCCCCGTCAGTCTGTGAAAATTCAAATATTTGTTTCTAATCCATTTAGAGAATTGTATAGGGCCAAATAGTAATGCTAATGCCCCACCTATTAAGTGGGACGTTACCCATATTGGGTTGTTAGTGTAACTATCACTTCTATATCCAGTAAAATAAACACCTACATTTTCTATAAAAAAATAGATTGATAAGCCTATAATTATTGTCCAAGAAATGAAGAATAGTAATCGTTCAATTATTTTCATATGGTTCTAATCTTAGTTTCTGCTTGTCGCTAATCGCCAAGTTATGGCACGTACCTCTGGACTTATTTTGATATCTACAATCTAGTGGATTTGCACATCAGTTTCAAGTGACTCAGTAGAGGCATGTGCTATATCATATGTTAGAAGCCTTTGATTTGAGTTTATTCTATTTCGTAGCGGTAAACAAGGAAAACCCTTTTACCATTCCTTTTACACATTCACAAGGTGTTGGCCCACCTTCCCAAATTCCTATGCAGGGTACTTCGATGAGTTCGGGTTGATTTGCCTTTACCCAATCTTTAGCTTCATAATATACATCAATATCGTTTGAGGTCCATTGGACTGAAACAATTTGATTATTCAGGATGGATATATGAAAGGAATCTGTTACGT
>JBLIIJ010000077.1:0-19225 GCA_047635055.1 Cyclobacteriaceae bacterium
ACCTAATAAGTAGGTAGAAGCAGATGATGTGCTCATTCAGATTATAGGTATTTAAGATTTTGCTTCTATCATAATGTGATACCTTATTGTCGTTAGCACAACGCTTGACTTGCCCGACCATACGCCGAGCCGACGCTTCGGCAGGTTTCCAGTTAGACATTATTCCTTACTCGCCTTGCGAACTAACACTTCTATTGTTTCGAAAGGCAAATGTTCTACGGTCAGACGATTCTACGGTCAGACGATTCTGCGGTCATTACAGTGGATTGATGATCTTCAACCAGTGAAGGTAGCCTGTACTAATTGTGGAAGTCAAGTTGTCATCGATGGATAATTTTTTGATCGTCAAATATTGACTTTTACGCACAAAACCTTCAGCAAAATCTCTTAAGAAGACATGACAAATACTTTAGCAAGTCGCAAAAAAGATTTTTGCATTAAATGGTCTTATTAAGCTTTTTTGTTTGCGATACTCAAGCATTTATAAAAATAAGATATTGCTCTTCAGATAATAGGATATTAAATAATAATTTTAAACAAGATGTTCAAAGTCTAGTTACTTTTGTTGAACATTATATAAAAAAACTATGAAAACAATAAACTATTTATTCGTTATCGGCCTATTATTCACTTTTGCTTGTGGTGGTGGAGCCTCAAAAACGGAAGAAACTGTAACGGAAGAAGCGGTTGTTGAAGAAACAGTGGTTGCCGAAGTAGCGCCAAAAGACATTGTCGCGATAGCTGCTGGAACAGAGGCCTTTTCTACACTAGTAGCTGGTTTAACTGCCGGAGAACTTGTGTCAACATTGCAAGGTGAAGGTCCTTTCACGGTTTTTGCGCCGACTAATGCAGCTTTTGCAGCATTGCCAGAAGGTACCCTTGAGACTTTGTTGAAGCCTGAAAATAAAGATCAGCTTGTAGCGATTTTAACTTATCATGTAGTAGCTGGCAAGGTCATGTCTACAGATCTTTCTGACGGTATGAAAGCAGCGACAGTGAATGGTGCGGAAATCACGATTACAACAACTGGTGGAGCCAAAGTAAATGGCGCTAATGTGGTCACTGCAGATGTAGAAGCATCTAATGGTGTGATTCACGTTATTGACGCAGTTATTTTACCTCCTACAGATTAAAAAAAATTAATCATAGGATAATAAAAGCCCCTAGATGGGGCTTTTACATTTTTCTACCACTCATAAACACACAGTCAACAGGCTAACAGGCTTATTTTCTATTAAAAAAATGCTGATTTATACCTTTCAATATTACCTAGTCAAATATCAGGACCTGTAATATGATCAAAGCTTAGATTTTCGATGATCATGCAAAAGCTTGATAAATAGCCCTTTAAATTATCAATCAATCAATCAATATGGTTTGACTTCCATGTTTTTTTAGGCAATCTAAAAAACTAAGTCAAAATTACTTTAAAGTACATCCCACAGCGATGAGCAAGACGGCATTCCAATAGCCGTTCATCATCAAAAACATTTTAACCTCTTGAGAACGAGCGAACCTAAAGAGGGTTTCTTAAGATGTTGATTGTATTCAATGAGCCCTAAACAAACATTCTTTTGCATAATAATTTTTTGAGTTTTGAACCTCTCAAGATTTTGAGTTTTGCCTTTTAAGACTTAGACAAGTGATAAAAGCGAGAGTACTAGGCTAAGAACTTCAAACTATATGAGCGTTAAAACATTTTAAATCAACGCTTAGTATATAAAATCATGGCTAAAATCATCTTACCCCAAGCGCGATGGGAATCCCTTCTGCAGCAATTAAAAAATCAAGTACCTGAAGCATTCGATGGAACAGGAGATATCCTAAATCTGATTGAAGGCAAATGGCAACAAACAGGTAATAAAAAAATGTTCACATCTAGCGTAGATGGAACAATATTAGGGCATTACCCCATGCTAAACGCGAAAAACGGAAACAATGCCGTTGAATATGCGCGAGCAGATTTTAATCAATGGTCTAAAGTTTCTTTAGACGATCGAAAAATTAAGGTGCAAGCCGTCATAGATGAAATGGAGCAACAGAAAGAGTTGTTGGCCTACATGCTCGTTTGGGAAATTGGCAAGCCATATGATCAAGCCCTAAATGGTGTAGAACGCTGTATCTCCGGAGTACAATGGTATATAGACGATATTGAAAATATGTTGGGTGATCGAAAACCTCTTGGGCTAATCTCTAATATTGCTTCTTGGAATTACCCTATTTCGGTGCTTGTACATGCTTGCTTGGTTCAGGTCTTGTCTGGAAACTCGATCATTGCTAAGACACCAACGGATGGAGGACTCTTTGCGCTTACGCTATGCTTTGGTATTGCCCATAAACATGGCTTACCATTTTCCCTCATTAGTGGTTCAGGCGGTATTCTCAGTGAGTCATTAGTATTGCATGAGGCCGTTGACTGCCTTTCATACGTGGGTGGAAAAAGTAACGGTCGCATGATCGCTTCTTCCCTGTTCGATAAGGAAAAACGTTATATGCTGGAAATGGAAGGCGTAAATACCTACGGTGTTTGGAACTTTAGCGATTGGGAGACAATGAAGAAACAAATAAAAGCAGGCTTTGGATATGGAAAACAGCGTTGTACAGCATATGTGCGATTCGTTGTTCAACGAACACTCCTACCTCAATTTTTAGAAATTTATTTGCCTGTACTAAAATCCTTAACATATGGACATCCGCTGCTGGTAGAAGAAGGAACTTCAGAATTACCTAAATATGATTTCGGACCGCTTATCAACTCGAAAAAGGTAAGCGATTTAAATGTGATATTTAATGACGCTATCAGTAAGGGTGCGGCCGCTATTTATCAGGGAACACTCAATGAGGATTTATTTCTTCCACATCAGGATATCTCAGCCTATTACCCGCCGACTTCTTTATTGAATTTACCAAAGAATGCTATGCTATATCACAGCGAGCCATTTGGGCCGCTAGACAGTATCGTTCTTGTTGATTCCCAGGAAGAACTAATTTCTGAAATGAACGTGAGTAATGGTTCGTTAGTGACTTCCATAGCATGTGATGATCCGAAGGAAGCAAAAAACATCGCACAGCAGTTGAGAGGATATAAAGTAGGTATTAACACGCTAAAGTCCAGAGGCGATAATGAGGCGACCTTTGGAGGTATAGGTGAATCGTGGAAAGGATGCTTTGTCGGAGGTGAGCACCTTGTAAAAGCTGTGACCATTGGAGAACCTAATGAAAAGCTCGCTGGTAATTTTCCAGAGTACACACTCCTACCAGAAATAAGATAATTTCAATGATTGATACCTATTAGTTTAAAAAGTGAGTATTTGGAGCGGCTGTGATCACACCTGTCGAAAGAGTCCAAAAAAGAGCTCATTTGTTAGGTTATTTTTAATGGATATATGAGGACAGTTTCAAGTGATCCGCCAAGGCGGATCACTTGAAACAATTATTATTAACCTGTGAAGTCAACTCATAACTTGTCACGATAACCGCTCTATTCAAATCCTATCTTAATCTCAAACTATTTCCAATCACGGAAACTGAACTCAGGCTCATAGCAAGTGCTGCAAGCATTGGGCTAAGTAAAAGTCCAAAGACAGGAAAAAGCACTCCTGCAGCAATCGGCACACCTACTATATTGTAAACGAACGCAAAAAATAAGTTCTGCTTAATATTTCGCATTACATCTGTACTCAGTTTTCTTGCGCTGACAATTCCATCTAGTTCTCCTTTGACCAAGGTCAAACTTGCGCTTTCGATAGCCACATCTGTGCCTGTGCCCATTGCGATTCCTACATTTGCCTGCGCCAAAGCGGGAGCATCATTGATTCCATCACCAGCCATCGCGACAATCTTTCCTGCCTCTTGAAGCGCTTTTACTTTTTTATATTTATTTTCTGGTAACAGATCTGCTTCATATCCATCCAAACCCAGACTATCGGCGACTGCTTTGGCGGTATTTTTATTGTCTCCTGTGAGCATAATTACTTCTAGTCCTTGTTCCTGCAAGTGTTTGATTGCAGCAGCAGATGTTTCTTTGATTGGATCAGATACGCTAATGAATCCGGCAACTTCTTTGTCAATCACCACAAACATGACTGTTTCTCCTTCCAACTGTCGCTTTTCAACCTCTTCTTGAAATTCAGCTACTAGTTCCAAATCAAATTCCTCTAGTAGTTTTTTGTTACCAATGGCCATCTGTATTCCTGCTACTTTTCCTATTATTCCCTTCCCTGTGATAGAATCAAAATTGACTACTTTTTGAGGCTTTAATTTCTTTTCTTCCGCACCGACCATAATGGCATGAGCCAAAGGATGTTCACTGCTCGATTCCAAAGAAGCTGCCATTTTTAGAATAACATCCACAGTATGTTTTTTAGTAATTGACCGCACATCTTGCAGCGTTGGTTTGCCTAGCGTAATGGTGCCCGTCTTATCAATAACCAAGGTTGTGACCTTATGCAATTCCTCAATAGCTCGAGCATCTTTGATCAGTATTCCTTGCTTCGCACCCTTCCCAGTTCCGACCATAATGGCCATAGGTGTGGCCAAACCTAGCGCACACGGACAAGCAATAATTAAGATAGTCACGGCACTTGTAAAGGCATAAGCGAGCTTAGGATCAGGACCCCAAATAGCCCAAATAGCAAAAGAAATAATGGCAATGGTCACCACGATCGGCACGAAATAGCCTGCGGCTTTATCAGCCAAATTTTGAATCGGTGCTTTTGTGCGACTGGCTTTGTTTACCAACGCAATGATTTGTGATAACAGGGTGTCACTGCCCACTTTTAGCGCTTTCATTTGAAAAGTGCTGGTACCATTGATGGTGCCACCAATCACTTGGTCTCCATTTCCCTTCTCTATAGGAACGGGCTCACCCGTAATCATAGCTTCATCAATACTGCTTTTGCCTTCCATGATCTCGCCATCGACAGGAATTTTTTCCCCAGGCTTTATTTTTATAATATCATTCAATTTGACATGCGATAATGGAATGGTCACTTCCTCCCCATCCCGAATCACCGTAGCTTCAGGTGGTACTAGGTTGAGCAATTCTTTAATGGCGGAGTTGGTTTGACTTCTGGCTTTTGCTTCCAATAGTTGTCCCAAAAGGATCAACGTGAGAATGACTACTGCTGCCTCAAAATACAGATGAACATCTCCCCCTTCGGATTTGAATTGGTTCGGAAAAAGATCTGGAAAAAATAATGCCACAATGCTAAAAACGTAAGCGGATCCAGCCCCTAGTGTGATCAGCGTCCACATGTTTGGAGAACGGTTCATGATGGACTTGTATCCTCGAACGAAGAAATTCCAGCAAGAATAAAAGATGACAGGTGTGGTTAATACAAGCTGGATCCATCCCAAAGTTTTTGCGCTAGCGATTCCCGTAAGGGACACACCAATCATTTCACTCATAGCGATAAAAAAAACTGGTAGCGTAAACGCGACAGAAATCCAAAACTTGTAAAGCATGACATTGTATGCTTTTTTTTCTTCAGCACCATCAACGCCAGTAGCTTCTTTGAGTTCCAAATCCATTCCGCATTTAGGGCAACTACCCGGACCGTCTTGAACAAATTCCGGATGCATTGGACAAGTGTATGCTAAAGTAGTGAAGCTTGTAATTTCTTTTTCGAGATCCATTCCACATTTAGGACAATCACCTTCTTTATCATACTTCTTACCTCCCTCGCAAAGCATTGGGCAATAATATTTTCCCAACCCGCCGCTCTCTTGTTTTTTGATCTCAGGTGCTGGATGATGAACATGAGCCCCAGGAAGATGTATATCGTATCGAACGCCATCATTTTTGAGCGCTTCTTTGAGCGTCTCAAGCGAAACATATTGTGCCATGTATACAACTGCTTCTCCCTTTGCTAAATCAACGGAAGCATCAGAAATACCCTGTACTTTTTTGAGGGTTTGTTCTACATGACTTCTACAACCATTACAGGTCATTCCGGATATTTGATACGTGTGTTTCATGTGTGTATGTCTAGTTTCAATGGCCACATGGAATGTCCAAATAATTTAAAAGGAGCTACCAACCTTGTTTATTGTTATATAATCAGTTTTTGGTATGCCTGAATAAAGGGACATTTCATTGCTTTTGACTATTAATGAAACAAAGTTGGGAAAGTACTCATAGATGCCTTTTCATAATTATGGATTTGATCTATACAATTTGGTCAAGAGATTTCCTATCTGTTTTAATTAACGCTTTGTACTGAGACATATTCAACCCTGTCTCCTGCTTGAACTGGCCTGAAAGATGATTATTGCTGGAGTAATCAAGCATAGAAGCAATCTGCGAAAAGGTATAAGCATTCTCTTGAATAAGCTCTTTTACCTTCTCCAATTTCAGTTTAAGAAAATATTTCTCTATCGTGATGTGTTCTCGTTGTGAGAAAATTTTACTTAACGAAGAGTAATCTTTCCCCAGTTCATCTGCAATCATTGCTGATAATTTATTCGTTCGCTGAATGGGAAGCTTATCTGTGATGGAGATAAGAAATATTTTGATACGCTCTATCAAAACATCTTGACGACTCTCCAGAAGTTCAAATCCGTTCACTTTCAGGGTTTGAGCAATTACTGCACTTTCCACAGATTTTCGGTCGACTTCAACAGTGCCAAGGTTGATTGAATGTACTACCACACCAATTGCCCTTAGCTCCTCTTGGATCACTTTTTTGCAGCGATCACAAACCATATTTTTGATTTGGAGAGTTTCCATGGTCTATATTTCCTCTTCTACTCTTCCACACTTGAGCATCATAGCTCCAAAATATGGATTTAGAATCTCTTCTGACATGCTCAACCAATTGGCACCCGTATTGCCAAATGCCATAGGACAATATTGAACGTATACTCCGGCGGTCTCCTTGTCAGCTTTTAAAGCCAAGATCAGTCCATCAGTAATCGTTTTAAATGCTGCTCTTTGCCCTTTTAAATCATCCGAAGAAGCGATCAAATTGGCTGCTTCGATCACTTCAGCATCCATGTGCTCTGCTTCTAGTGATTGACTTAAAGCACTAGCGGCGGCTTTTGCGGCCGTAGCATCAGATTTCACAAATGCATCTTTTAAGGTCATGTAGTCTGACACAGCACTTGTTTGTGTCGTTTCTTTTTCAATAGTGGCTACTTCCTGTACATCTTCATTTGTCGCTTCCGGTTTTGGAGAAGTACATGACATGATGAGCATTGTGAATCCTAGTATTATAAAGGTCTTTTTCATTATGTTTTGGTTTAAAAATTTATGTTTCAATTTAATTAAGTTCTTCTTCTATATTCCCACAATTGAGCATCGCGTCACCAAAATAAGGATTGATTATTTTATCGGAAGCGCTCAACCAAAAGCCTCCGGAATTATTAAAAGCTTTGGGACAAAATTGCCGAAAACCAATTATTTCAACTTTAAATTTTTTAAACGTATGATAAAGCTGATCGCTCAATCGAGACAACATTATTCTTGCCTTTTTAATATCAGCTTCAATCAAGATCATTGCTTTGGTGCTCTTGAGAATGGCCAAGTCTTTCACCCAAGTGAAATGCAACTCGTCTTTCACTAATCGCATATTTTACAGGGAGGTAACTCTCATAAAAGGCTTTGATTTGTTTTTTTAAATGCATCATTGACACCATTCGTTTCTTCGGATACATTTACTTCAGGATGAACCATCATTGGTTTTTTGTCACCTCCATTCATCTGACCTTATCCAAGATTATGACCGGTCATTGGCACACCACCCGGCAAACTCATCATGCTTGGCTTTCCTGCTAGCTGGGCTGCTGCATTTATGCTGAAGGTACCATGTACTGCTATTTCTTCACCTACTCCAAGGCCGTGTTTTATTACGTATGAATATCCTAAAGCTGCACCAAGTGTTGCCTCTCTCATTTTAAAGTGCATGCCTTGAGCAGAAGCTTGTTTCGCATAAACGACTGATCGGCTACCTGTCAACATGACGGCAGATTTAGGGATGATAATCTCTTCTTTGATAGATGAATCAGTTTGTAACACACCAGAAGCGAACATTTTTGGTTTTAATTGAGCTTTTCTAGGGTTCTGAAACGAGACCAGTAAAACTCCGTTTCCTCATTGAAGCTAATGTAGATGCTGGCAAAACGAAACATCGACGAGCTTCGAATGGATTTTACACCAAGAATTCCTAGCAAATAAGTAGTCATCGGATAGAAAATATGATCTTCTACGTTTTGTGGAGATCGACCTTACCATTGAGTAAAAATGATCTACTGATTTTCTCCGATATCAAAAACTGCATTTACTGACACAGGGTCTGATGGAGGTTCAAAGGATCGCCTCCCGCATACATCTAGCGGTAACAATACCCCAGCACCAATATTATGAGTAGCTTATTTTCCAGAAAATATTTTATCCTTCTATTGCGCATATTATGATTTGAATAAGCATAAATGCCGACACACTATTCAGTGTCGGGAACATGATCAAATCATTAAATCATATAAGAAATACTTGGTGCAGTACCTGACAGTCCTGTTTCAGGAGGTGGAGTGAAATGTCAGTGGGGATTAGCTGATCTTCCGTAAAATCAAATTCACCGATGTAAAGAATATTTGCAATTATGGTCGCAAAAAAAAATGGAGCGAGTTCCTGCGAAAGATCTTTTTTGAAATTCTCATCAACTTGAATAGAAACGTATTGATTTTCGCAACATGGAGGTTTTGAAATATGCTAACCATTATGCGTTGCTTCCGGAATCTCCATCATGCCCATGCCACAATCCAAATGTTTTTCACCAAGCATCACTTCGCTTACTACCTCATGCCTACCACACAGGTGTGTTCCGAACGTGAATCCAACATTGCCGAGCAATAGGATTAAGGAGAGCGATATAAAAATAATTATTTTCAACAAATCAAATGCATAGAAAGACAAGAGGAAGGGTTTATATAATTCTGACAGAGAGTCACATAATTCTATGGGCTAAGAGAAAAGCTTTTACTCGTTTTTGTATCACTCACAATACGAGCCTTCAGAGAGGTTGTCATTAGCAGAAACCTTAATCAAGCATTATTTAATAGCGTAATTTTGCTTCTCAACATTGATCAATGAAAAACATCTCTCTCGCAATACATGGTGGTGCAGGCACCATTCTAAAAACCCAGATGACACCCGAAAAAGAGCAGGCCTATAAAGCTGCACTTCAGGAAGCATTGGATGTGGGCTATAATATGCTTGAAAAAGGATTAACGGCAGTAGATGCTGTAGAAAGCGCGGTAAGTCTGCTGGAAGATTGTCCTTTATTCAATGCCGGAAAAGGTTCAGTTTTCACCTCTGAAGGAACGCATGAAATGGATGCTTCTATTATGGAGGGAAAATTTCTCAATGCCGGAGCTGTTTCCTCCGTTATAGGGGTGATGAATCCTGTACAACTCTCCCGCATGGTCATGGAAAAGTCTGGACATGTGTTTTTATCTGGAAATGGAGCGATACAATTCGCTAAGAAAATGGATTGTGAATTTCGCGAGCCTGATTATTTCTATGACCATTTCAGATACCAGCAATGGCTAGAACTCAAAGACACTGACGGGTTTCAATTGGATCATTCCAAGAAGAAAGAGGAAAAATTTGGTACAGTAGGAGCTGTTGCGATGGATTTAAACGGAGACTTAGCTGCTGCGACAAGTACAGGAGGAATGACGAACAAGCAGTTTGGACGTGTTGGGGATAGTTCCATCATTGGTGCTGGGAATTATGCTAATAATGCCACTTGCGCTGTTTCATGTACAGGTAGTGGTGAGTTTTTTATCAGGGCCGTAGTAGCCTATGATGTTTCCTGCCTCATGGAATACAAAGGACTCTCTTTAGTCGATGCGTGTAAGGAAGTCATACAGCACCGGTTACCAAAAATCGGGGGCGATGGCGGACTCATCGCCGTTGATAATCAGGGCAATTGTGTGTTGGAATTTAACACTGCAGGCATGTATAGAGGACAAAGGAATTCCAATGGACGCAACCAAGTAGCTATTTACAAATAGCTTTGACCCAATGCTTCGGTAATTGGAAGAACGGTGATTTTTCGATCATTTAAAGTGAATTTATCTCCGATAGCAAGAATATGGGTGATAAGATTGGACATAGACATGGGTGTACCGGGCGCTAGCACTTCATGTGCATTGTGCGTTAGTTGGCTGGCGTCCATCACGATAACCATTCCAGAGCCGATAATTCTGAACTCATCATTATGGCTGATCACCAAGCCAGTATCTTCGGCCAATCCTACCCCAATAAGGTTTGGATAAGTCGCCACAGCTTCTGCAAGTCTTCCAAATCGTCCTCTTCTTACAAAGTGGGTATCGATGACCATCCCAGGGATTAAACCCAAACCTTTGTTCATCAAAACGGCCCCCTTCAACAAAGCTTCCTTGCTACTTCCTCCAGCGATCATCTCGTGAGACATGGCCATTGCACCTGCGCTTGTCCCTGCAATTACAAAATTCTCGGTTTGGTACTTTTTTATCAGAAGATCGTGAAATTTTGTCCCGCCAATTTTTGTTGAAATTTTAGATTGGTCGCCACCTGAAAACATGATACAATTGCTCTCTGCCAATTCTTTTAGCATTTCCGGATCATCGCTTTGAGCTCTGTCCTTGATATTCAAAACGGTCACATTGGAGCAGCCCAATTCCTGAAACGCGTCCAGATAATTTTTACCCACTTTTTGAGGGATACTGGATGCCGTCGGAATGACTATAATTTTGGCCTTTGGGCCACCACTCATTTTAACGACTTCCGATAAAATTCCTTCAGAAATAAAGTCAAGGCCTGTTTTTTCCTTTTTCCCTTTATCCTCATTCCCACCAATCGGAATCAACGTTCCCTTTATGTTAACCATTATTCTTCTATCAATTAAATTATAGAGAACAAAAGTCAGCATTATTATTCAATGAAAATCTATATTGAGTGTTGAATTCAATCATAATTAATTGACAGGCATGGAAATAAGGGAGATACGCGCTATGAAAGGGCCAAACTATTGGTCAATAAACAGACATAAGCTAATTGTGATGGTACTTGACCTCAAGGAAATGGAGCAGCGTCCTACCAATTCCATTGAAGGGTTTCTCGAAAGATTAAAATCTATGCTCCCCTCTCTTTATGATCATAGATGCTCTGTAGGTACTGCGGGCGGTTTTTATGAACGCGTAGAAGAAGGCACATGGATGGGGCATGTTATTGAGCACATCGCGCTCGAAACACAAACTCTGGCCGGAATGGATGTGGGATTTGGGCGAACGCGAGGATATGGCGAAGAAGGTGTCTACCATGTGGTCTTTAATTACATGGAAGAAGAAGTGGGCAGATTTGCAGCAAAAAGTGCTGTAAAAATCGCCGAAGCATTAATCGAAGGTGTCTCCTATGATCTGGGTGCCGATATTCAAGAAATGCGTGAACTTCGAGAATCGGTACGCCTTGGCCCAAGTACCGGATCCATCATCCAAGAAGCAGACCAAAGGGGAATTCCATGGATTCGCTTGAATAACAACAACTCACTTTGCCAGCTAGGATATGGGGTAAATCAAAAGAAAATTCAAGCCACGGTATCTAGCCAAACGAGTAATATTGGTGTAGACATAGCTGGCGACAAGGAGGATACAAAGCATTTACTTGAACAAGCAGCCGTGCCTGTGCCGAAGGGTGACATTGTGAAAACAGAAAGTCAATTGAAGGAAGTTGCTGCAAACATTGGTTACCCATTAGTCGTCAAGCCTATCAGTGGAAATCATGGTCGAGGCATCACCACGAACGTGCAGAATATTGAAGAAGCAGTAGTGGCTTTTAACCAGGCAAAAAAGGTCTCCAATTCCATAATTATAGAAAAGTTTATAACTGGCGATGATTATCGTTTTTTGGTGATTAATTACAAGCTAGTGGCTGTGGCCAAACGTACTCCAGCTCATGTGATTGGCGATGGAAAATCATCCATTCAAGCGCTCATTGAAGAGGTCAACAAAGATCCTCGTCGGGGCTATGGTCATGAAGAAGTGCTGACCATGATTATTGTGAATGAACTGACATTGAGCATCCTCAAAGAAGCAGGAAAAAGCCTGGATACTGTTTTGAAAAAAGGGGAGGTTATGCAATTAAAAGACACAGCAAACCTCAGTACAGGAGGAACAGCAGAAGACGTGACTGACCTTGTGCACCCATACAACATTTTCATGGCTGAGCGTATCGCACGGATCATTGACTTAGATATCTGCGGAATTGACATAATGACCACTGATATCGGCCAGCCACTTCCCGAAACAGGAGGTGCAGTGTTGGAGGTTAACGCTGGGCCTGGCTTTAGAATGCACCTCGCCCCTGCCGATGGATTACCACGCAATGTGGCTGGGCATGTGATCGACATGCTTTATCCCCCGGGCGCATCTTCGCGCATTCCAATTGTTGCCGTTGCAGGTACCAATGGAAAAACGACTACCACTAGGCTCATTGCTCACATCGCTAGAATGCGGGGATTAAAAGTGGGCTACACAACTACTGATGGGGTGTATATTCAAAATCGTTTAATGATGACCGGTGATTGCACTGGACCAGCAAGTACCGAGTTCGTTCTTCGAGATCCTACGGTTGATTTTGCAGTCTTAGAATGTGCTCGAGGCGGCTTGCTCCGTGCCGGATTGGGATTTAAAAATTGTGATATTGGAATTGTGACAAATGTGTCTGCCGATCATCTGGGCCTTAAAGGTATTCATACCATAGAGCAATTAGCGAGAGTAAAAGGAGTCATTCCTGAAACAGTTTTTCCAGACGGATATGCCATTCTCAACGCAGATGACGATCTCGTTTATGAAATGCGTAAAAATGTGAAATGCAGTGTGGCGCTGTTTTCAATTGATGAAATGAATCCTCGAATCGTGAAGCATGCTAAATCTGGAGGACTATCAGCGATATACGAGAATGGATTCATTACCATTTATAAAGGCGAATGGAAAATAAGAATTACCAAGGCGGTCCATGTTCCTATAACATTTGAGGGTAAGGCGGTTTTCATGATCCAAAACGTACTTCCCGCTGTACTCGCTGGCTATATTCGAGGCTTTTCCATAGAAGATTTGAAGGTCGCTATTGAGTCTTTCATCCCTTCTCCTGCGCAGACTCCTGGAAGACTCAATATGTTTAGGTTTAACAACTTCAACGTTTTACTAGATTATGCCCATAACTCAGCAGGGCTCTTGGCACTCAAACAAATGACAGACAAAATGGACGGCTATCCGAAAATAGGAATGGTAGCCGGGATTGGTGATCGCCGACCGGAAGATAATCGGGAGATTGGAAAGATTGCAGCGGAAATGTTCGACGAAATAATCATTAGACAGGACAAAAATCTTAGGGGAAAAACGGAGAAGGAACTTATAAAAATGATTTATGAGGGTATTATGAGCGTGAATCCTGATAAAAAAGTAACCATTATACCGTCAGAAAAAGAGGCCATCACACATGCGATTACAACAGCACAAAAGGGATCATTACTGATACTATGTAGTGATGTAGTACCCGATGCATTGAACCTAGTCATGTCGTTCCGCGAAAAGGAGGCTAAGGAATTGATAGACTAAACAAGCTACTCGTTCATTTCAACTCAGCTGGCGTGGGTTTACAACGTGTTCGCAACACGTGCCACTGAGTAGGACAATCATTACATTGTAGCGCTACCAATTAAATAATCACTGACATAGGATAAAAAAATAAGAGAATCTTCACCAGAACATTTTACTATTCACAAAAGGCTAGCAATAATTATTTAGCTCACATCACACCCACTCAACTAGAAAGTCATTGCAAAGAGATTTCATAACTCAATGATTATCAGTTAGTTATAAGCATTAAAGAAATAAATAATTAGCTATTAAAATCCCTTGTGCTAGGTAAATTCTGGATGGGTGAAGTCGTTACAATAATTATCAAATGATAGAGTGATCAAATGTCGACCTTCTTTTAACCCGAGCACGAATGGCATTCTAACCAAACATATTGCTGTCCGCAGTTTTCAAAACTTATCTCTGTCAGGCAAGTTCTATTGACAATACTCAAAAGTTATGCTCAAGTAGCCTTACTTAGCATTCTAAAAAAAACAATTATCAAAGTCAAAATACCCTTTCAGCCATGGCAAATAATATATTCGGAGAACCTTTAATCAGTTGCAGTACTTCCCCCATGACCGGCTTCTTTAGGGATGGTTGCTGTAAGACAGATGAAATGGATCAAGGCACCCACACTGTTTGCGCCATCATGACAGAGGAATTCCTCCTTTACACGAAATCTGTGGGCAATGACCTATCTACGCCCCGGCCAGAGTACCAGTTCCCAGGATTGAAACCGGGTGATCATTGGTGTCTTTGCGCCTCGAGATGGACACAGGCACACAGCGCAGGAGTTGCACCCAAGATTGTTCCTGAAGCTACTCATGAGAAGACTTTGGAATACATCGAACTTTCAGAGTTGATCAAGTTCGCTAAAGTTTCCAGTTAGCATTTTCAATAACAACAGGCCAATCATTAGGGATAATTTGAAACTTGACGAAAATTCATTTATTGAACAAGGAGAAAGATCCGAATTTTGGTTGGGAGTTTTTCAACACCCTTCCGATCAATGCAGCTCATTACGCAGTGTTATTTGCAGGGAAACTCTTTTGCATCTCTCGATCCTTCCTTTTGGATTACAAGAATTAATAGTCAAACGAAATTTCTAGCCTCTCTTTTCATCCCATCTTCACCAAATCAACATGTATTTTATGTAGGGTGGCGAATGCATCCTGGGTGTAGCCAGTGTGGACAGGCGAAGCTTGGATGATGGTGCTACGTGTGGCTGTTAACCAGCCAAATCGCTCAGCAATGGCCAGTTCAGCAATACCGCTACTTGAGTTTTTCTGGGCTGGATTGTTTCGAGCTGGGTTACTTTGGACTGGCTCGTGCGCTCCTGCTTTGGATCCTTTACAAATCAACTCAAACGAACGACTATACTCTTTGACGAGTGCTATGTTTACGGCTGGGAAAACAGCCAGCATTCGTGGCTCATCCCAATGAAAAACACATTCAAGGAAGCGCGCTCCTGAGCAATACAGTATAGCGCCTATGTTGATAAACTCTCCCCGCTCCACCTTTGGCATGAGCCGAATCGTAGCATACTCAAATAAATGATATCCTTGCATCTTGTGCTTCTTTTACAAATAATTGAGATTGATTCACGCGAGTTTCTAAAAATTGCTGATACACTTTGCGCTGATCTTCCGGGTCTTCAAAAGCACGATCATCCAACCAGTCTGTTGGAATAGTTGCTACAATAGTCGCTATGACTGCTGGTGTCATTAGTTGAATAAAGGCAGTGTTTACCTCCTGCAGGACAGTGGCCTTACTTAGGAGTACATGGTTTTTGATCAAAGGAAAAGCTTGGGTGCCTGCGGTATTATTTAGGCTGTGTTGCCAATAAAAGGCCGCTCCGTGATCGATGAGCCACAGCTCGTGATTCCACCAAAGCAAATTGGTATTGCGCACGGTGCGGTCCATATTCATGATCAGCGCATCCAACCATACGATTTGCGAAGCAAGCAAAGAGTCAACCTCTGTAGCCAAAGGGTCAAACGTGATGGAACCAGACAAATAATGCAACCCTAGATTTAGTCCTACACTTCCTTTGAGCAAGTCCTGTATTTCTTCATCGCCTTCCATCCTACCGAAACCACTGCTAAGGTGTACAAATACCAACTCAGGAACCTTGAACCCAAGTACTCTGGCAATCTCCCCTCCGATCAGCTCCGCGATCAATGCTTTCGTCCCTTGACCAGCACTCCGAAATTTTAGTACATACAAGAAACCATCGTCCGCCTCTACAATGGCTGGCATAGAGCCACCCTCGCGAAGAGGCGTCACGTAGCGTGTGGTATTCACTTGTCTCAAATTCAATGGATTATTGTCTTTTTGCATCGCATTCGTATCAAAACGCAAAGATAGTCTTTAGTCAATAATATGGGTTTTGAAGTTCCAAGGGAATGCGATTATTTACCGGAAAATAAGAGCTATTTAATTGCGGTCTATTTATGATGCTCACAGTTTTATCAAAATTGATTTGATCGGTTTGTTTATTTCTTAACCTGTATCCAAAAAGGCTACATTTCATGTGGATCAAGTCCTTGATTGACCGGGGTTTAAAATCAAATTTGTTAGCTATTTGGTTCCTCAAATTTTGGGTAGATATTTTTAGTGATTTTGAATTAATTACCTTTTGATTGATGCGTTACCCTTTCTCAATGAATAGTCTGCTAGTTGAGCACCCCGCAGTATGCGGATGAAGACATATTCTAAGCATTCGGTTAAGCATTCATTTTATAAAAATGTTACATTTACTTATTTCACCAAGTCAAGCCTATGTCAACCAAGTTTTTCTATTCTCTCCAACTGGCATTTTGCCTCTTCACCATTTTTCAAGTTCACTTTACTTATTCGCAAAGCAACCATAAGGAGGTAAAGTCCTATTTCTTTCAACCGGAATCAGAAAAAATCTTGCCTGGCTTTAGCACTGATCGCGCTAGTGAATATGGATGCGATAAAGGAATTCTTGATGTTGACATCATCGGAAATTTTGCGATTGCTTCTGAGTTGTATCAAAATGGCTGCTATACGGATGGGAGTTATAACAACAAAGATTTTCCGGTAACGAAAGGTAAAATTGTAGATACAGATGGTATGGCACGTTACACGGGATATCAGATAAGTAAGCCTCAGCATCTGGCGACAGAGTTTCTCGGGTCAAAACACCTCATTCATATGAGGTTTTCCACGCAGGAAGATTATGTCATTTACCAAATGATCGCAGGCGTTACTACCAAAGCTGCTGAAGTACTAAAGGAAGCCATCACACCCAATCAGTTTGTGAAATTGCCTATTGCCGTGAGTGAACTACAAAAAACCGTGATCTTTTTTGCTGCCAAGAAAAAGGAGCGCGTGAGCATCTTTCATGCTTTGTCTGAGGAAGTAGAAGGCGCCATGATCTACGACAATGATATTGCGAAGGGCTATAAGACGAGGTATACTGTGCCTGGAGAGCTCTTTGACACGCCTACTGGCTTCACGGCGGGTCCTGATTCTCATCAAAGCAAATATGGAGATGCAAGACGTTTTTTCTCAAGATTCGCTGATCCGGAAGTAGAAGTCCTTTGGCAAGACCAATCCAATGGAGCCATCTCACTAACGAGCATCATTCCCGGAAGTAAAAAGAGTACCACATTGACAATGCCAATGGAAACAGGTCTTTTAGCTGGAGCTACGTCCTTCAAGGATATTTGGTACTATATGATCATTTCCACCGAAAACGCGAAAGATGGGTGGTTAATCGCCGCGAATGCGAAAGGAAAACTGGAACAAAAAGAAAAGCTCAACCTGAGCCCTAAAGGACTCAATATTTTTGATTATGATATTACCGAATCTGTTTCGTTGGTGTACAATGAGGGCGTACTGGGTGCCATCATTAGCCGAGAGATGAATACTTCGCCAGATGGAGATCACCATCAGGGAGCTATTGCGGTTACGTTTAATGCCAAGACCTTAAAAGTAATCAAGAATCATGGTCAGACTTCTGGTCATTCCTTTGACAACTTTTTATATCCCGCTGAGGGTGGTGGATTTTATGGAATGGATTTGGGAGATAATTATCCCAGAGGGATCAACGTGCACAAAATCGAGGAAGACTTGCAATCAAAGTTGGTCTACGCATTCAAAACAGCCCATGGCCAAGAAGTCGTTAGCCCGTCAAGGAAAGTCTATCCGGTGTACAAAGAAATCAGTAATGGAGCGCAAGTTTTCTATCAATGGTCCAATGACAACTCTACTTATACTGAACTAGGGAGCATGGTGGAATGGAAGGATAGTTATGATGTGTATTTTATCGGAGAGCCAGATGTGAACGGCAAGGCCATCAACAATGCAAGAGCCATAAGCAACTTGACTGATGCTAGAGATATCGGTATGGTCAAAATAAAGAAAGACTTTGACAACAAATCTGATAATGTATTGAGCCGAGGCGTTGAGGAATCCTCGGGCTTTTATTCTTATGGAGGCACCTGGTCTGAGCAATCCAATAGTGGTGTGAACTGGTTGGTAGATTACAAGAATAAAGCGCTCGAAAATGCATCGAGATTAAAAGCGGTAAAAGGTAAGAAAGACGTGATCCTCTTCTGGGAGAAATGGACGGAAAACGTGTATGTAACCACTTATATGATGCAGGTAGACAAAGATGGCAAGCCAAAAACTGAGCCAATGGAAATAGGCTCACACCTCAGGATCAACAGAAGCGACGAACCAATCATCGCCAACGACCGAATCATATTCGTGATGGGAAGCCGAAATGACCAGAAGCTAGAATTAGTAGAAGTGACACTAAAGTGATTTTGAAGTGCGTTTTTTCTGAAATAAAATCCACTGTTGTCATTCAAAATAAGGCGCAAAAACCATCAGATCAATTCGGCGGACACTATGTGCCTTTTTTTGATTTCTCCTACCTGATCATCTTCGATTTTTTCTCTTCCCTACATGGCTTTCCAAACAGAGGTACGATTAATCCATTATTCAGCTCACAGGACAAACCTTCAACCCTGCGCGTCATTGCGTGGCAATCCTCTTGCTTGTAGGAGTTTAGCTCGTTGCTCCTAACAGTCAGTTTCAGAGATCAGCTTTCTATGGTTTCGTTTCTATTGTGACAGATGGGCAGAAGATGAAGCTTGCGCACATCTCGACCTTCTTTTCCCAAACGCTTTTTTACTCAACACAATATCTAGCTTATATGATTTTATACTGTGAGATATATGGGTCATTTATATCTCTAAAACTGTTAGTACAATAGACGTGATCAATGTTTTCTTTTAAAACTTCAAAGCCATAATTGAATTGTGCATGCGTAACATATAAGAATACGCTAGCGGCACCCTGCTCCTTTAATTTCTTAGCTAAAATACTAAACGTACGCCCTCCATCGGCTAAGTCATCAACGATGAGACAATCCTTATGCTGAACATCACCTTGAATGCTTATTGATGGTACTCCATCTATTCTCACCTTATTTGATGCTATCAAGTCAGTAGTCAATTTCTCTGCAATCTCATGCGTTTGTTTGTAGGCACCAGCATCGGGACTTATTAGCAGAGGACTTCCTATTTCATGATATGCCTGCTCAACATATTGAAAATGATCA
>JBLIIJ010000078.1:0-19009 GCA_047635055.1 Cyclobacteriaceae bacterium
TTTAGTCATCCTTGGTTTATGAAAGGAGTCTACACTTTTAGAGGAAGTATATCCAATGTTCATCTTGCAAGAAAGTTTGGTCTGGCCTATAAAGATTTGAATTTATTGAGAGCCGCTAGGTTTTAAATAAAACGATTTAAAATTTCAAGACCATTTTGCCACTGACCAAAACCACTTTCGGAATCAATATGCCCGGCTTTTTCCAATGCTAAAAATAGTGAACCCCATTTTTTAGCAAAAAATCTTGCTCTATCAAGGCTTACCGCTTTGTCGTTGCTGCTAGTAATCACCGAACTTGGAAAACTCAATTCAAACAATGGCACTGGAGCAAAACCTTGAATTTATTTTGGATAATTGGGCTGTTCTGGGTCAGATGGCGCAACGAATAAGACACCTCTGGGCTTGAGCTTAAATGCAAATGCCGCATCAATAAAAGCCATGCAACCTATACTATGACACGTTACTAAATAATCATTTTGATCTTTTAGTCTTCTACCAATTTCGGCCGACCATTTTTCTTTTTTAGGATAAAGCCAATCTTCTTGATCGATTCTTTGAAAAATATCGGGTTCATTATACTCCCAGATGGATTGCCAATGATTTTCATCAGAATTCTTCCATCCGGGAATATTATAGATCCTCATTTACAGGCTTTCCAGAGAATTAGTCAAAGCCGTAACCTTGGCTTCTGCATCAGACTTTTTCTTTTTCTCTAGATCGACAACTTGCTCAGGTGCATTATTGACGAACCTTTCATTTGATAGTTTCTTATCTACTGATTTTATGAAGCCACTTAGATATTTTATTTCTGACTCAATTTTTTCTTTTTCAGCTTCTACATCTATCTCTTCGGAGACAGGCAGATAATACTCGTTATTGTCTACAACAAAAGTGAAACAATTCTCCGGCTTAGCATCAACAAAAGCTAATTCGCTGATATTGGCGAGTTTCCTAATTGAATCAGTCAATGGTTTAATTTGACTTTGATCATCACATTTGATGCTCAAGTCAAGCGCTTTATTTGGAGATATCCCTTTGCTACTTCGGGTATTTCTGATGTTGGATATTATTTCAAATAAAGTGGTCACATTACTTAGCAAGCTCTTGTCGTAGGCTTCCGCTTTTGGCCATTCTGAAATGATCAGACTATCTTCTATCCTTCTGTTATTAATTTGTTGCCATATTTCCTCTGTAATAAATGGCATGAAAGGATGTAAAACTTTACATACTTTTTCAAACAATAGAATACTCTGATGATATGTTTTGGAATCTATTGGTTTGCCGTATTCAGGCTTTATCCATTCTAAATACCAGCTACAGAAATCATTCCATGTAAGTTTATACACCGTCATTAATGCATCAGACATTCTGTATTTGGTGAAATGATCTTCCAATTCGACCAAGGCTTTGTTGAAATAATTATCAAACCAAGCATAAGCTAAAGCACTATGTGGTGGTTGTTCAATATCTACAACTTCCCATCCTTGAACCAAACGGAAAGCATTCCATATTTTGTTAGAAAAATTTCTTCCTTGTTCGACCAGTTTTTCATCAAATAGGAGATCATTTCCAGCAGGGGAGGAAAAAAGCATGCCCGTTCTTACGCCATCAGCGCCATACTGCTTGATTAGATCCAGTGGATCAGGCGAATTACCAAGAGACTTGGACATTTTTCGTTTTTGCTTGTCCCTTACAATACCGGTTAAATACACATTTTTAAAAGGCATTTTATCCGTGTATTCATAGCCTGCAATGATCATTCTAGCCACCCAAAAGAACAATATTTCAGGAGCAGTCACTAAAGTTGAGGTAGGGTAGAAGTAGTCCAGTTCAGCATTTTTTCCTGGAATAATTTTCCCTTTTTCAGCATCAAAACAATCGTCATTAAAACCATCAAAAACTGCCAATGGAAATAACCAAGAAGAAGCCCAAGTATCAAGAACATCCTCATCTTGTTTCAAGTCATTTTCGCTCAAAGCGGAGTTTCCTGATTTTTTCTGGGCTAAATCAATGGCGGTCGCAAGGTTGTCAGCAACTACGAAATCGTCTTCTCCTTTTCCATAATAATAGGCTGGTATTCGCTGACCCCACCACAGTTGTCTGGAGATACACCAATCCCGAACGTTTGACATCCAATGGTTATACGTATTCTTGAATTTTTCAGGATGAATCAATATTTCATCGTTCATTACCACTTCATGGGCAGTCTTCGATATATCCTTCATATTAATGAACCATTGTAAGGAGAGCTTTGGCTCTACTACGGAGTTTGTTCTTTCTGACCGGCCAATCCTCGTTACAAAGTCTTCCTGACTCACAAGTTGACCTGCGGCCTCAAGGTCTTTAACGATCAGTTTTCTTACTTTAAATCGATCTATGTCTACATACTTGTGAATACCACATTTTTCATTTAAAGTGCCGTCCAAGTTGATCGTATCTATTACTTCCAAATTATGGCGTTTGCCAATTTCGTAATCATTGGGGTCATGAGCTGGTGTGACCTTCAGGCAACCGGTACCAAAGTCCAGTTCAACATAGCTATCTGAAATTATTGGAATGGCTCTATTGATAAATGGCACCAATGCTTTTTGGCCAATTAAATGCTGATATCGCTCGTCTTTAGGATTAATGGCAATGGCTGTATCCCCAAGAATAGTCTCTGGTCTTACGGTGGCAATAGTCACGAACTCTTCGCTTCCTTCAATTTGATATTTTACAGAATAAAGTGTTACCGTTTCTCCATCTTCTTTATAAACAACCTCTTCATTGGATAAGGCAGTTTGGGCTTCCGTATCCCAATTGATCATTCGAAGGCCTCTGTAGATATAACCTTTATTGAAAAGGTCGATAAACACTTTAATTACCGCGTCGTAATAGGTTTTATCCATTGTAAAAGCGGTACGGTCCCAATCACATGAGGCGCCAAGCTTTTTCAATTGTTCTAATATTATTCCGCCATATTTCTCTTTCCACTCCCATGCATGAGACATGAATTCATCTCTTGTAAGGTCACTTTTCTTTATGCCTTTTTCTCGAAGCATTTTTACAACCTTAGCCTCAGTTGCTATGGATGCATGATCAGTTCCAGGAACCCAGCATGCCTCTTTGCCTTCCATTCTTGCTTTTCTAATTAGGATATCTTGAATAGTATTATTCAACATATGACCCATATGAAGCACTCCGGTAACATTTGGAGGGGGAATGACGATAGAATAAGCTTCTTTTTCAGGATTGACCTTAGCCTTGAAGAATCCATTATCGATCCAGAATTTATACCATTTGTCTTCCGTAGCTATCGGATCATATTTTGATGAAAGGCTCATTATTTGTTTGGCATTTTGGTAAAAAGAAGGCGCAAAATTAACCTTATTAAATAAAGGTTTATGTATTAAAAATAAAGAAAGTTTATCCCTGCACATCCAAACACCATTTGGTGTTCGTACATATATGAAATATCTTATCTACCTAAACCGAAACCAAGTATATGATTGACGCACCAGCGATTGGCTCTACATCGAATTCGAAAATGAAATACAGAGAAAAAGACGAAATGCTCTGGAAGCAAATGATAAGTCTTACTTTGTTATACGCATCAGTTATAATAGGCTGGATAGCCTATTATAACTATCAACCGATCTTGCTACAAACGTATGGTTTTACTCATTTAACTTTATTTCTGTTTATTTCTCAGGGTATTATTTTGGTTGTTACTCCGTTGATTGCGGGGAAGCTCGGTGATAAATACAGGTTTACTGCCGGTAAGAGATTGCCAATTATATCAGCAGGTGTGAGTTTTGCCGCGATGATTTTTATGGCAACAGCCTTCACATTATTTAGTGAGCCCGGTCCAATATTCCGATGGATATTGCCTGGTTTAATCGTTGTTTGGTTATTCTCGATGGCATTATTTACAAGTCCAGCCCTCTCGACTATAGAAGTTTTTGTACCGATTAGAAAATTGCCAACGGCAATGGCCTTGTTGACCATCGTTTATGGCCTATTGTATGCTATCGAGCCTGTAATTGTTGATCTAATTAATTTTTTAGGTGCACCATGGACATTTGTTGCTGGAGGAGTTGCGGTATTTTTAAGTGGTCTATTGATGCGTAAAAATACGACGTACATCGTTGATAAGCCTATGGTCAACGATCATGGGAAATCTGATTATACCTATGCATTATCATTAGGAATAGCATTAGGAGCAGCAACAACTATCCTTTTTAATGTATTCCCGCTATGGTTCACAGAAAGGTCATTTACCATTTTCGGATTAGGTGATTCCAAAATTGTGTGTTTGGTGTTAGCATTGGTCGCGGCAATTAGCTTGCCGATTAGCAAAATTGTAGAGTCTAGATCTGTTTTTAAGTCTGTTTTAATTAGTATTTTAGGTACGTTAATTGTCTCATTTGGCCTTTATTTTATTGAGAACTCGGCCATTACATTTGTACTGTTGCTGCTTTTCGCTGTTTTCTATGCTGTTATGTCTGTTAGTTTTTTACCAACAGCTTTGACCATCGTTAATGATAAAAATAAAGTCTTTGGCGTAGGCGTGTTCTTCGCGGGATTTGAAATTCCAAATGGAATACTTGAAGCCTTTATGAAAGCAACAGGTAGTTTTTAATAGTATTGTCAAGGCAATACTATTATCATTGTGCTAGACAATTAAAAGCTTAAAAATGAACGCAAACAACCCCAATTTGGCGTCTTGGATAGAGGTAACTAAAGATTCCGATTTTCCAATACAAAATCTTCCTTTTGGTATATTTAAAACGGACCTTCTTTCTCCCAGAGTTGGTGTAGCTATAGGAGATCAAGTGCTTGACCTTCATGTACTTCATCAATCTGATGTTTTTGAAGGAATCAATCTTGCCAACAATATTTTTAACAATTTGTACCTCAATGATTTTATTTCATTGGGTAAGGAAACAACTAATGCGGTTAGAGAGAGACTATCTGAACTTCTGATGATAGACAATGCGCTTCTTAGAGATAATCACAATCTGAGATCCGAGACGCTCATAAATCAATCGTCAGTTGAAATGTTGCTTCCTGTGAAAATTGGTGATTACACTGATTTTTATAGTAGTGAACAACATGCTTTCAATGTAGGCTGTATGTTTAGAGATCCGGACAATGCACTTCTGCCTAATTGGAAACACATACCTGTAGGGTATCATGGGCGAGCAAGTAGTGTCGTCGTTTCGGGGACGCCATTGCGAAGACCCAAAGGTCAAACGAAAGAAGATGGTGATGATTCTCCAATATTTGGCCCCACCAAGCGACTTGATTTTGAATTAGAAATGGGATTTATTACCGGAAAACCTAATGCACTTGGTGATACGATTAATGTAAATAACGCCCATGAACATATTTTTGGCTTTGCATTGTTCAATGACTGGTCTGCGAGAGATATTCAGAAATGGGAATATGTGCCATTAGGTCCTTTTCTATCTAAAAGTTTTGGCTCGTCTTTGTCACCATGGATTGTCACCATGGAAGCATTGGAGCCATTTAAAGTCACTGGAAAGAAGCAAGAACCGGACGTGCTATCATATTTGAAAATTGAGGGTGCTCACAATTATGATGTCGACCTAGAAGTCATTATAATGACTGAGGAAGGCGCTGAGAAGAAAGTATCTCATTCTAATTTCAGACATATGTATTGGAATGTAAGTCAACAACTTGCGCACCACACGGTTAATGGTTGCAATATAAATACCGGTGATTTATACGCTTCTGGAACTATTAGTGGTCCGACCGAAGATGCTTACGGAAGTATGCTTGAGCTCGCGTGGAAAGGAACCAAACCAATACAAATGCCAGATGGCACGGAACGTAAGTTTATCCACGATGGTGATACTGTGATTTTGAAAGGATATGGCATTAAAAATGGCGTTCGTGTGGGTTTTGGAGAAGTTTTGACTAAAATATTACCATCAAAATGATCAAGACTTTTTTACCCTCAGAGGTGAGCACTGGAGCGTTCCATCAATTGATGCTCGGCACGATCTCACCAAGACCAATTGCTTTTGCCAGTACGATTGATGAAAATGGCAAAGTCAATTTAAGTCCTTTTAGTTTTTTTAATGTTTTTAGTGCGAATCCACCGATATTAATATTTTCTCCTGCTCGAAGGGTACGCGATAATACGACTAAGCACACGCTTGAAAATGTTTTAAAAACAAAAGAAGTAGTTATCAATATTGTTGATTATTCGATTGTAGAACAGATGTCATTGTCCAGTACAGAATATCCAGCAGGAGTAAATGAGTTCTTAAAATCAGGTCTGACCGAACTAAAGTCAGACATTGTGAAACCACCAAGGGTAAAAGAATCACCAGCATCTTTTGAATGCAAAGTAATTGAAGTGAAAGAACTTGGGGATCAAGGTGGTGCTGGAAATTTGATCATATGTGAAGTGCTTGCGCTTCATGTTAACGGAAGAGTTTTTGATGAGCATGGGAGAGTAGATCCTTTCAAATTGGATGCTGTGGCTAGAATGGGAGGTAACTGGTATTGTAGAGCGCAAGGCAGTGCCCTATTTGAAGTAACTAAACCACTATCAACCATGGGTATTGGTATAGATCAGATTCCTTCGGCAATTAAAAATAGTAAAATTCTAACTGGAAACCAGTTAGGTAAGCTGGGGAATGTCGAAGAGTTACCAACGCAGAATGAAATAGACAAATATGGAAAGGAACCTGAGGTCTCTGCGATATTGTTGGCGCTTGACGGAGATCCAGATTCAAGACATGAAGAGCTTCATAAACTTGCATCTTTTTATCTTGATAACCATGATACAGAAGGAGCATGGAAGGTGTTATTACAGGATTAGAAGGAGAATCGATCGTGGAATGCGACTATTTCTTCTTTAAAACTTGAATCAGATGATAGATCTATGAAGTCTTTTAGCTTTAAGTCAGGGTTTACTTTGATATTTCGCAGCTTTAAATGCTGGTTGATAAAAATAAACTCTAAGGTAGGGTTAACCTCTTTTAAGACATCCACAATTTCTAATATCGAAAGGTTTTCTTGAATGAGGTTATAAAACCCGCTGGGTGTTTCAGATCCAATTAATTTGTTGAAGATATTGGCGATGTAGTCTACATGAATAAAAGCTCTGCTCTGTTTCCCATCACCATGAATGGTAATTCTATTCGAGAAATTGCTTTCAAATACAAATCGGTTAATGACAGAGTCAAAACGCATGCTGCTGCTATATCCAAAAACGTTACCGCATCTGATGATATTAGTCTTTATTTTGGGCATCAACCTAGCGATGTGCTCTTCTCCTCTGAGTTTTGAAATCGCATAAAATGTTTTTGGGTTTGCCTCACTTGATTCCTCGATTTCGTTTGTCGATGAGCCGTACACCCCAATACTACTGCTATATATTAGCTGGCTTACATTACTCTCTTCTATGGCATATACAAGTTCTGCCGTTCCCCAATGATTTACCTGTTCAAAAAAATGAGGATCTGTGTTCGCAAATGGTGTGGTCACTTTTGCCGCTAAGTGGTAGACAATATCAATGCCTTCTAGCGCTTTTTTAAGTTTACGTGAGTCAAGCAACTCGCCATTGATAAACGAAATATTTTGGTGCTGATCGTACTTGTGTCCGGTAAATAGGGCGTAATTATCTCTACTGAGATTATCATAAATTTTTATTTTCTCAACTTTAGGGTTTTTCGAGAGTTGTTTAAGTAACTCAGTACCTATGTATCCTGCGCCACCTGTTATCAGTACGTTCATTTATTGAAATTCTAAAAGTCCTAAAAATTTAATGGCAATTTAGCGCGAATATTAGCCGTTTGAATCCCGCTTCTGGGTTTTATTCCCGGATACTGTTATCGAACAAAAGTAATTAAGCGACTAGCCTGCTCCAAGTTTCTTGATTTTATTTAAAAAAACTATTTTTTCACGAGATCAGTGTGTAAGCCACATTCCACCTTGTTGAGGCCAAACCATCTAGCCTCTCGCTCCTGCATGTCCGGATCAAGTTTACGTGTGCATGGTTCGCATCCAATACTGAGATAACCTTTGCTATCAAGTGGATGTCTTGGTAGATTATGTTCGCGGATATATTGAAAAATTTGTTTCATATTCCAATCCAACATGGGATGGAATCTTAAGGAATCAAATGGTGCCTCTTGTTCCACTTTCATAGCTTTTCGGGTAGCACTTTGGTCTCCACGAACACCATTGATCCATACATCATGTGTTTTGAGCAGTTCCTCAGTTGGCGCGGTTTTATTGATATAGCAGCAATGATCAGGGTCAGAGGTAAAGAGTAACCTCCCATCTTGGTCTTTTTGCATATATCGAGGCATGGAGGATTTGGTTTCAACGATGTTCAGCCCAAATTCTTCTTTTATTTTATCTTTAAATGCAACGGTTTCTGGAAAGTGATACCCAGTATTTAGAAAGTATATTGGAATACTGTTATCAATCTTACTTATAATATGGAGCATTACAAGACTATGTGTTTGAAAAGAAGACGTGGAAAAAAGCCGTTTTCCATTCAATTTATAGAACTCTATCTGTTTTTTTATTTCTTCAAAACTCATATGATCTCTTTGCTATTGGAATTGATTTATAATATTAGCCAATTCTACGGTGATAATAAGAAAGTTCAAAACAAGCCTTACGACTGATTAATTCAAAAGGACGAATAAAAAAGCTAATTTTATTTTCTGAAAAGTCAATGAGAATATTATATACTATAATCCTCCTTCTAACAACTGTTTTGAGTGTAGCTCAAAATAGGGTCATTGATATTCAAGAGTCACCCTTCTATTTGAGTGATTACGTTGAAGATGTTTTTTTTTACCTCCCATCTAATAACAGTGCGCAAATAATCAATACCGGAAAAGAAATTGACTTTTTGGATATTCCAAAACAAGGAGAAGTATGGATTAAATTTCAATTAAGAGCGCAAGAAAGCGGGTTTTACATATTTGACTTTTTCAGAAACGATTTCGTAGAGTTACATTGTCTGGATACTAAATATGTGAGTAAAACAGGATATTTGTTGCCAGCTTCTGAAAAAGCAATGCTTAATTGGAATGCTATTGGGCAGTCATTGGAAGGAGGAAAGGTGTATTCTTTCGCTATTAAATTGCGTAATACGTCTCATATTACCGATACGAATATTTTGGTTGCCAGTCATGGATCATGGCTCAATGGATTTGCGAATAGCATAGCATTGGATCTAGCCTTTCTTGGTTTGGTTTTTATTATGATGGCCTATCATTTTTGTGTATTTCTTTTAAGTAAGGAGAAAGCTTATTTTTATTTGAGTGCATATTTGGCTTTTTTCTGGCTCTTTTTCCTATTCGCAACGGGTGTTTTAAGAAATTTTGTTTTTACACAATATCCTGAATGGACGATGTTGTGCCTCAATACTATTTTCATTATCCCTTTTTTTTATTATCGCTTTTTATCACATTTTCTGGATACGAAAATAGTTATTCCGAAATGGGATAAGGTCTTAAATTATTTAACCAAAGCGGATTTAATAGTATTCGTTTTGAATTTAATGATACTCATAATTTTAAATGACTATAAGTTAGCCTCCATAGTTGCTCAGATTACCTTGGGAGTTAATATCTGTGCGGCATTAGTTGGGCTGGTGCTGCTCTACAAGAAACGGAATAAATTAATTCTACATTTTATTCTTGGGTCATTAGTATTATTGATAGGTGCTAGTATTGATATGTATTATTGGGATGGTATCCACGACCTAGGATATTTTTCTAGAATTGGAATAATCGTAGAAATTTTATTGTTCTCGCTTGGACTTGGGCTAAAAATTAAGATCAGGGAAAATGAGCGAATTGATGCCAAGCAAGCTTATATAGACCAACTCATTGTCAATGAAAAATTGATGAAGGAACAGAAAGGCAATCTTAAGGAAATGGTGGAAAGTAGAACGACTCAATTAATGTTAGCAAAAAATGAGGCGGAAGCGGCAAATCAAGCAAAATCCGAATTTCTATCAGTCATGTCTCATGAAATAAGAACCCCGATGAATGCCATTGTTGGGCTGACACATTTGATGAGTGATGAATCGGATGTCAGTGTGATCAAGGATAATATGCATGCTTTGAAGCTCTCTTCGGATAATTTAATGTTGTTGATCAACGATATTTTGGATTATAGTAAAATAGACGCTGGTAAAATTGAACTTGAAGAAATTGATTTTGATCTTATTGATCTTATTGATCAGCTAAAGGGCGTTTTTGAAACGCGAGCTATCGGCAAAGGATTAAGCTTAAACATTGATCTTGATCCAAGAACTCCGCGAATGGTGTGCGGAGACCCTGCCAGACTCTCTCAAATATTGAATAATTTTCTTGGAAATGCAATTAAGTTCACAAGTATTGGTCATGTTAATCTGGAACTGTTTGTTAGCTTAGATTTTAAGCGCAAAGCCGAAATAGAATTTAAAGTTTCCGATACAGGAATTGGAATCCCTAAGGATAGAATCAAATCGGTTTTCGATCACTTTACCCAAGCAAGTATAAATACGTCAAGAAAATTTGGAGGCACGGGACTCGGTCTTCCAATAGCTCAAAGTTTAGTCAGGCTAATGGGAGGAGAGGTAAATGTTGTCAGTGAGCTAGGCGTAGGGTCTTTCTTTTCATTTTCAATAATATTGGAAAAGTCTGAAGAGATTTCAAATCCAATAATTGAAAAAGAAATTCTAAAAATTGATTTATCTGACTTGAATATTCTTGTTGTAGATGACAATCAGATGAATCGGTTGGTATTAGAAAAATTCCTAAAGAAATGGAAGGTAAATGCATCAAGTGTTTCTTCTGGTAAAGAAGCGCTCGATTGTATTTATCAGAAAAGATTTGATTTAGTGCTATTAGATATCCAAATGCCTGAAATGGATGGGTATGCCGTAGCAAAGCGAATTCGTTCAGAGAAATCCGAAAACCAAGGAGTACCAATTATTGCAATTTCTGCAGACAGCATTTCAAATGCATACGACAAAATACTTGGAGTGGGAATGAACGACTTTGTGACAAAACCTTTTAATCCGCAACAATTACAGGAAAAAATCTATAGGTTTTGTAAGATTACTTCAGATTCAAGTCAGATTTAAGCTTCTCAGCTGCGATAATTCCACTCAATGTAGCTCCAGGAATTCCTTGACCAGGATAGGACGTATCACCACATTGGTAAATTCCTTTTTGAATTCTAGTTTCGATCATTTGCCAAGGTTTTATTTTCATGAATTGAGGGTACCCACCAACTGATCCATAGACTCTATTGGTCCACTTGTTCCACGATTTTTGGGTAGAATGGTGTTTGTAAAGAATATCCGATTTTTTGAAAAAACCTTTTTCTTCAAGTATTTCCAAGATCGCATCCTCCACTACCTGACCATCGAATACTGTATTTTCAGGATCTGAAATATGCGTACTCACAGAGGCTACTCTAGCTCCATCAATATCGCTTCTTGATTTATCTTCAGGATGATTAAGGCTTACAAAAAAGCTTTTTGCACCACAACCAGGCAATGGTTTCCTTAGGTGTATTTGATAATGTATCGTGTCAAAAATTTTAGTGCTTTTAAAACCAATACCTAGTTGGAAGGCGCTATAAAGATGCTCAGAACTTAACATCTTTTCTTGTTGATTGCTCTCGATGAGGTTGCTAGTTTGATTGAATGGAATTCCAGAGATTACTTTTTTAGCTTTAAATTCATTCTTGCTTGTCGTAATCTTAAAATGACTCGATTCATTTTTTATCATCATTACTTTTTCACGAAAAATTATTTCACCATTATGAGCTTTGACATAGTCGATTAGTGGATTTATAAGATTTAGTAGACCGCCATCCATATAGTAATTCCCATAATTAGTATAACACAAGGCAGCTGCTCCAAATAGAAAATTCACTTCATTGGCGGGGTTTTGAGCGGTTATAAGTAATTGCTCATCTATAAATTTTCTAAACTCGGGATCATCAAGCCCATATTTTTTGAGCATATCCTCAGTGCTGATCAATGCATATTTGGCATAAAAAAGATCTTTTATCGAGGCATTTTTTGCCAGCTGAAAAAGGTCCGATATTTTCGAAGGAGGAAAATGCAAATATTTTGTAGATGCTTGCCATACAAACTGACTTATCTCAAAACATTTATGCCAAAATGCTTTCTGATTACCACCAAAATGTCGGGATACTTCGGTGATCCAATCGTCGATCTTTTCATAGCGATTTAGTTTTTTACCATTAGCAAGATGTACTTGCATTGGTAAAACTAATTTTCTTGGCGATATTTTAATCCCTGTTTTATCCATTAGATACTTTAATGGCATATTTTTGTCAAGCCCTACAAGGGTTGTAGCGCCTGATTCAAAAACAAAACCTTTACGCCAATAAGACGAAGTACATCCGCCCGGTTGCCAGTTTTGCTCAATGATGATTACATTTAGATTTTCTTTTGCCAAAAGGACGGCTGCCGATAAAGCCCCCATACCACTACCAACTACCGCAACATCGTAAATCATTGTGTTTAATTATTTATTTAAAAAGTTAAACAATAATTCGCATTCAATGTTTGTTGGTTAGTTTAACAATTTCACTTATTGTCGATTTAGCTATTTCATGAGAGTATCAGTTTTCAGAAAAGAACATTTTAATGCAGCGCACAGACTTCACAATCCAAATTGGAGCGATGCGCAAAACACAGAGATTTTTGGTAAGTGTAATAACCCAAATTGGCATGGGCATAATTACGAATTAATCGTACAACTTACTGGAGAGCCAGATCCAAAAACAGGATATGTTTATGATATGAAAGTTTTAAGTGACTTGATCAAGGCGAAAGTGACCGATAGGTTAGATCATAGGAACTTAAATTTGGATATTGAAGAATTTAAAGATACCAATCCAACAGCGGAAAATATGAGTATTGTTATATACGATATTTTAAGAAAAGAAATTGATGTTCGGTTAGACCTAAAAATACGTTTATATGAAACAGAAAGAAACTTTGTTGAATACCCAGGATAATAACACTAGTCTAATGAATGAATTAGAAGAAGATCACGTAGGAAGCGCAGATCAAACCCCAATGAGGGCAGATGCCTTTCAAATGGATGACGAGATAAAAATGGAATTGATTTCTAAACACTTTAAAGAAATCATGCACATTCTTGGTCTTGACCTTGAAGACGACAGTTTACAAGGCACTCCTAATAGAGTTGCTAAGATGTATGTTCAAGAGGTTTTTAGCGGACTGAATCCAAAAAATAGGCCAATTCCAAAGCTTTTTGAAAATAAATATAATTATGATCAAATGCTTGTCGAAAAGGATATTACGTTCTATTCTCACTGCGAACATCATTTCGTTCCAATTTATGGGAAAGCACATGTAGCATACTTTTCTAGTGGTAAAGTCATTGGGCTATCTAAAATAAATAGAATAGTACAATATTATGCAAAGCGACCTCAGGTCCAAGAAAGACTTACTGTGCAAATAGCCAACGATCTGAAAGAAGTATTGAAGACAGACGATGTAGCAGTAGTTTTAGATGCAACACACATGTGTGTGTCATCGCGAGGAGTTAATGATACGAATAGTATGACTGGAACAGCTCATTTTGACGGTAAATTTAAAGATCAGAATATTAAAACCGAATTTTTAAATTATATCAATTCTAAAACAGATTTAAGATAATGAGTTCATTTAATGGAAAGAATATAGCTGTCATTGGTGGTACCTCAGGTATTGGCCTAGAGGCTGTCAAACTATTGGTAAGTCAACATGCGAACGTTTACAACGTTAGTAGACGCGCATGTGAAATAGATGGTGTAAAAAACATTTCATTGGATATTACGGAAGATTTTCAAAAAATAGAAGGATTACCTGATCAGCTTGACGGGTTGATTTATTCCCCTGGTTCTATTAATTTAAAGCCATTCCAAAGTTTGAAATTAGAAGATTATAGAACAGACTTTGAAATAAATGTTTTGGGTGCTCTAAAGACGATAAAAGCGGTTTTAAAAAACCTCAAATCGTCGAGTTCTAAGCCAGGAATAGTTCTTTTTAGTACAGTGGCGGTTACACAAGGAATGAGTTTTCATACCTCCGTAGCAGCCGCTAAAGGTGCGATAGAAGGAGTGACTCGAAGTTTGGCGGCTGAATTTGCTAAAAACAATATTCGGGTGAACACCATCGCACCAAGTCTTACCGATACGCCACTGGCTTCTGGCTTATTAGCTTCTGATGAGAAAAGAAAAGCATCAGAAGATCGTCATCCATTAAAGAAGATAGGAGAGGCTGCAGATGTAGCGGCAATGGCTGTACATTTGTTATCTGAAAATTCCAAATGGATAACTGGGCAGATAATACATATGGATGGTGGTATGTCTAGTGTACGTCCACTTTAATTTATTTTTGAACTTTTTTAAAAGAATCGACTTGTCGTTATTATGAGTGGAACACCACAATCATTTATGATATTCAAAGAAGAGCTTCGAAAGGCCGAAGTTGAAAAAAAGCGTTTGGAAGCTCTTTACGAATCAAAGCTCAAATCTCTGTCCCTTCAAGTAAGCATTCTTAAAGAAAAAATGGGAGCTCAGGAGGAAATGATGAAATCAGCTTTAGAATATGCTATCAAGCTCGAAAAAGAGCTTGAGAATGTAAAAGAGCATGTCAATAATGATTTAATAAAGAATAGTTCAGGATACCATTAATATCTTAAAAAAATGGAATTATTAGAAAACACTTCAATAGAAGATCTTGGTTTTAAAAAGAATTTTTCCGTAGAACATGCAGATGTATTTTTAAATAAGGATAAGGGCATCATTACATGCGTGTTGTTGACGGATTACGTGCCAATTGTAGATTTTCGAGAACTCTTTAATCGAATTTCAGTATTGGTGGTCAATAATAGCATCAAGAAATTTATTTTTGATAAACGCTCCTTACGTACTTTCCATCAGCCCTCTATGGAATGGTATTTTATAGAGTGGAAGACCGAGATGTACAAGCATGGTTTAAGAGTACATAGAAAGATTCTTCCAGACCTACCTTGGTTTGCAAAAGCCGTGGAAATAGTGCGTAAGCCATTAATAGAGAAATTTCCCCCTGAGATCAAAGCCAACATTGATATTGGCTATAGAAACTCTATCGAAGAAGCTGTAAAAAGTTAATGAAGGATCTCTGTGTATTCACAGAAAATGGTATTTATTGTCCCCAAGGTGGATTTCATATTGATCCATTAAGGCCGGTCGATAGGGCCATTATAACTCATGCGCATGCTGACCATGCAAGATTTGGAAGTAAAAGATATTTATCTTCTTCATTGAATAGAAATATTCTTAAGCTGAGATTAGGACAAGAAATTGATCTGAGCACCATGCAATATGGTGAAACACAAAAAATAAATGGTGTAAAAATATCCTTCCATCCTGCTGGTCATATTTGGGGATCAAGCCAGATTAGATTGGAATATAAAGGAGAGATATGGGTAGCTGGAGGTGACTACAAAGTAGAAAATGATGGATTCAGTGGTGTATTTGAGCCTGTAAAATGCCATACCTTCATCTCAGAATCAACGTTTGCTTTGCCTGTATTTGACTGGCAACCGCAATCAACAGTGATCAAAGAAATTAATAATTGGTGGTTAAATAACCAGAAGGAAAATAAAACAAGTATTCTATGTGCGTATGCGCTTGGCAAAGCTCAACGCCTAATCGCAAGCTTAGATCAGGGCATAGGTACAATCTATGTTCATGGGGCTATTAATAATGTTAATGAAGCACTAACGGCCTCTGGAGCGATCTTACCCAAAACGAAGTATGTCACTTCGGAGATTGAAAACACACAGTATTCAGGTCAACTAGTCGTTGCTCCATCATCTGCTTTGGGCACTTCTTGGATTAAAAAGTTTAAGCCTTTTGAAGTGGCGTCCGTTTCAGGCTGGATGCAAATCCGAGGTATTAAAAAAAGAAGGAATACCGGTCGTGGATTCATTCTCTCAGATCATGCTGATTGGAAAGGGTTAATTAATGCTATAGAAAACACTGAAGCAGAAAGAGTCATTGTTAATCATGGATATTCGGACGTGCTAAGTCGATGGCTACACGAAAAAGGTTATAGTTCTCAGTCAGCTGATAGCCTGAAGATCAAAGAGTCATGAGCATATTTTTTAGATAGAAAAGATACATTTTTATAATTTAATGCTTCTCTTATCTTTGCACATCTTTTAAAAAAACCAATCGAAAAATATGGAATATGTGATTTATGTGGTGCCTGCATTGGCACTCATTGGAATCCTCACAATGTACGTGAAATCTCAATGGGTTTACAAGCAAGATGCAGGTGATCAAAAAATGCAGGAAATAGCTAATTATATCCGTGAAGGGGCATTAGCGTTCTTGAAAGCAGAGTACCGAGTGCTCGCCATTTTTGTTGTTGTTGCTGGCGCTTTGCTTGGTGTAATATCTACTTTAGTAGAAACCACGCATTGGTTTATTGTAGTGGCATTTGTTATCGGTGCTGTTTTTTCAGCTGTAGCTGGAAATATTGGAATGCGAATCGCAACAGCCGCTAACGTAAGAACTACGCAAGCCGCTCGAACAAGCCTTTCTAAAGCATTGAAAGTATCATTCACAGGAGGAACTGTAATGGGATTAGGTGTTGCTGGTTTAGCTGTATTTGGATTATCTGTGCTTTTCATTGTTTTGTTTCATTGGTTTATGGACGGTTCATGGACGAATACAGGAGACATGACTGTTTTACTTGAGGCTCTCGCAGGATTTTCATTAGGTGCTGAATCTATTGCGCTATTTGCTAGAGTAGGTGGGGGTATTTACACGAAAGCAGCTGACGTTGGCGCTGATTTAGTAGGAAAAATAGAAGCAGGTATTCCAGAAGATGATCCTAGAAATCCTGCGACAATAGCTGATAATGTAGGTGATAATGTAGGTGATGTGGCAGGAATGGGTGCCGATCTTTTTGGATCTTACGTGGCGACTGTTTTAGCTTCTATGGTTCTTGGAAATTATGTCATCCGAGATATGGGTGGTTCTATTGATGATGCATTTGGAGGAATGGGTCCAATTGTGCTTCCGCTTGTAATTGCTGGATTAGGTATTATCTTTTCCATAGCGGGTACACTTTTCATCAAAATATCTAATGATAATGCCAAAGAAAATGAAGTTCAAAAAGCTTTAAATATGGGTAATTGGAGTTCAATAATAATGACAGGCATTGCCGCTTATTTTATTATCGATATTATGCTCCCCGCGACAATGCAAATGTCCTTTTTTGGTGAAGGAATTTTAAGTATTCCAAGTATTAATGTCTTCTATGCGGTACTTGTCGGTTTAGCCGTAGGTGCATTAATCTCCTATTTCACAGAATATTATACAGGCCTAGGTAAAAAACCGGTGATGGAAATCGTTCGAAACTCCTCCACTGGAGCCGCAACGAATATTATTGCAGGTTTATCAACAGGTATGATGTCCACTTTTGCTCCTGTATTACTCTTTGCAGCAGCAATATGGAGCGCATATGAGTTTGCTGGTTTTTATGGAGTTGCTATTGCCGCATCAGCAATGATGGCCACTACTGCCATGCAACTTGCTATTGATGCATTTGGACCAATTGCTGACAATGCGGGTGGTATAGCCGAAATGAGTAATCTTCCTGAAGAAGTAAGAAAAAGAACAGATATTCTAGATGCTGTAGGAAATACAACAGCAGCAGTTGGTAAAGGATTTGCCATTGCTTCTGCGGCATTGACAGCTTTAGCATTATTCGCCGCGTATGTCACTTTTACGGGTATAGATGGCATCAATATTTTTAAGGCTGATGTATTGGCAGCTTTGTTTATTGGAGGGATGATACCTGTGGTTTTTTCCGCGATGGCGATGAGGTCTGTAGGTAAGGCTGCTATGGAAATGGTGCAGGAAGTAAGACGTCAGTTTAAAGAGATTCCTGGTATTATGGAAGGAACGGGTACTCCAGAATATAGTAAATGTGTGGACATCTCCACGAAAGCTGCAATTAAGGAAATGATGCTTCCTGGAGCGATGACTATCATTACGCCGATCATCATTGGTTTTGTTATGGGTCCAGAGGCTTTGGGAAGTTATATGGCAGGAGTTGCTGTTTCTGGAGTTGTTTGGGCAATATTTCAAAACAATGCTGGCGGAGCTTGGGATAACGCGAAGAAGTCATTCGAAGCTGGTGTAATGATTGATGGTGAGATGACTTATAAAGGCTCAGAAGCGCATAAAGCAGCTGTAACTGGAGATACCGTCGGTGATCCATTTAAAGATACTTCGGGTCCATCAATGAACATCTTAATCAAATTAACCTGTCTTATTGGGTTAGTAATAGCACCAATACTAGGGGAGATATATGGTACTGGATCTCATGCAGAATTGAAGACCGAAGATCCTATTGAATTAGTAGATTCGAGTGATTTGAAGGAGACAGCTGAAGTTATCGTAGAATAGTCTTTTCAAAATAGTTTTTATTTAGAAAGCCTCTAACTCAATCCGAGCTAGAGGCTTTTTTATTTAACCCCATCCTTGGTTTTTCTTCTTCAATACTTAAATCGAATAAAAAATAATTATCCAATTGCAAGCCGGCCAGCACTTCCCAAGGCGCTTGATTTATTGACCATATCTATTGACTTACTAATCAGTGAAATACTAACTTTTACTTACAATTTACTTTATATAAAGCTATCTAACTAACTGTTAATGTGTATTTTAAAATATTTTAGTTACATTTGAATATATCAAAAGCCAATAGATATGAAAACGACAGTAAAAATATTTTTAAGTATTGCATTTACATTAATCATTTTGTCAACCAGCATTGCTAAGAACAAGGGGACACAGGAAGTGGGTATTGCTGTTCTGGCAAAGCAATTAACCAAGGCTGTCGAGGTTCGGAATTTTCAGTCAGCAAGAGAAATTATGGACAAGATGTTTCCGCTCATGAAAAAAGAATTGAAAGAAGATAAAAAGC
>JBLIIJ010000079.1:0-18470 GCA_047635055.1 Cyclobacteriaceae bacterium
CTATCCAAAATTGCTAATTTGTCGATGTTGATTGGGGGAAATTCCGTATGCCTGCTTGAAACTTCGTATAAAAGAGTTTGGCTCTTGATAGCCAATTTGGTAACCAATGCGATGAATCGGTAAGTCGGTTGATTGAAGTAAGTCGAGGGATCGTTCCAAACGGATTTTTTTGAGATACTGATTGGGAGAAATACCCATGATTTCTTTGAAAACCCTAATGAAATGAAACCTTGACATTGCACAGGAGGAGGCAATCATGTCTATATCGATGACTTCCGAGTAGCAATCTTGCATTTGATGAATGGCCTGTGAGACTCTGTTGTACAATTCCACTCGTGTGCTTTTCTTTTGTGCATCTATACTTTCCAGACCCATGAGGTTTTTACTTACTTGTCCTAGTATATGAGTTAAAAGCTCTGAGAGTAATGTTTCTTCGTGCGCTGATTCGAGATTCTGAGCGAGAGCTCTCTTTAATTTTTCTACTCGATGATCAATTGATATTCGCTGATGTAGGATATTGTAATCTTTGTTCTTTTCAAAAGGGTTGTCTAAAGATTGCTCATGAGTTAAGCCAACAGAGTTCACCGTTTCCTTAAAGAGTGCTTCACCAAAGTGAATATTGAAAGTATCTACATTCTTGTCATGAATGCTCAGATCATAATGTTGTCCAAAATTGGAAATGCCTATTTGATTAGGTGTGATTTTTAGATGAGCATTGTTCAACTTAATATGCTGGGTTCCTGCATCAGTCATGAATATACTGAATGGACCTTTGATATCTCTACGTTCTGTTTGTTCGTCTTTGGCGTTTAAGATGACATTTGGCCATTTTCTGTCTTCCGAGTTTTCGAATCCTGTGTGGATTTGTTTTTTGAGCCATTCGATATCAGGGAATTGATGTATCAGCATGTGCTTATTTACGTATGCTAGTAATGGTGGTTTTCACTTTTTCTTACTGGCTTTTGCCTGTGGATTAAAATCCAGACATAGCTGCACCCAAAAGGCTAAATCGTCATCCATATCATATCCATCTTCATTGATAAAAACAAAACCAGTCATGGGTCGACCAGTGAAATTCATTTCATGACAGCCGGTTTTTTGCAACGCCTTTTCGTAAGCATCCTTCCCAATTCGAGCCATCAATTGCCCTTTGACTATTCCCAAGCACATTTTATTGTCGACCATATAGCACAAGCCGCCCATCATTTTTTTTGCATGGAAGGTGGTCTTCTTTTCTTGGAGAATTCTATCGATTCTCTCTTCCAAATATTCGTCGTAGGCCATGATATTTTTCTAAAGACGAATAAGTTAGAAAATATTGGACATTCTTATCGGTCTAATTGACCAACTTTGAAAGTGCGTAATACTTTTTTTCAGTTTAAACAATTCAGGATCGACCAAGCCAACGCGGCGATGAAGGTTACGACCGAAGGAGCAACTTTAGGGGCTGTAGTCCATGCCTCTCAGCCACTCAGGATACTAGATATTGGCACGGGTACTGGGTTAATTGCATTAATGTTGGCACAAAGATTCTCTGAATCCTTAGTTGATGCTATTGAAATTAATGAAAGTGCCGCCAAGGAAGCGTTGCATAATTTCCATCAATCCCCTTGGAAAAACAGATTACAACTTATCAAAGCGGACATAAGAGATTGGAATGTGGATTACACTTATGATTTGATTATCTCTAATCCTCCATTTTTTAAAGACTCTTTGAAATCAAAAAATAGGGAAAAGAACACCGCGATTCATGATGACTATCTTTCAGCCATTGACTTGGTTCAAGCAGGGATAAAATACTTAAAGTCAAATGGTCAAATGACCGTGATGTATCCTGAGTTTGAATCAGAGAAATTTAAAAATATAGCAACTGCAGAGGGTTTGAATTGTGCACATCAAGTTGATCTCTACGATAATCCCGACGCAAGTATGCTGAGGAGGATAGCCACTTTTCAGAAAACGGGACAATCCTTAAAAACGGAGAAGTTGATTATTAAATCTGAGAAAGGAGGGAGCTACACTAGCGAATTTATACAATTATTAAAGCCCTTTTACTTATACCTCTAACCACGATATCATTCAAATTACTCTTTGATCAATGGGCTAGGAATGGTCATTTGGTATTTTCTCGATTTTTTATCTTGCGTGTTATTCAGCTCAAAACCATCCAATAATATTGACTGTGGGGTAATCATTGAGATTGGAGCACCTGTGCCATCCTGTCCATTCATGAAATTAGTTACTTGCATTTCTTGCGACATTAACGCGAGCTTCAACATTTCATTTCGTTGACCAAAATTGAGGTTATTTAGCCTTATTTTTTCTTCTCTGCCACCTTTCAGGTATACTTTGTATCCTTCAAACATAGAGGTGCTAATTCCTACCGTGGAGACAGTTTTAAGCATGAGTCCGTAATCCAGTCCTAGTTGCGCTACCTTCTCGAGTAATTGTTTTTTTGCATCTGATTGTGGAACTGCTCTGGAAGACTTTACTAAAAGCGTGCTCGGGGTTATCTGTTTAAAACTTCCTAATCCAACGAAATTAATTTTGCTGTGCCCTGTGGCTTCAGGAGAAAGAAGCGTGGGAGTGCGACCTCCAAGTTCAGCGACTTTCTTCCCATTTTTAACCAAAACGATAGAATCTGGAGGAATGACACCCTCACCATCAATGGTGATGCTGCCAAGTAGTTTGTCTCCATTATAGGATTTTATTTTTGGCAAAGCGATTACTTGAAGGTCGGATTTTCCAATCCTGGAAGTTTCACTTACAATGGCTTTACTGAGTTCTTTAAGTTGGCTTTCCAAGTCAGTTTGATTGTTTCGAACTAATTCAGGTCTATAGCCTATCAAAGATGTGGAGTTGCCCATCAATTGTCCTAAAAAGAAACTGGAAACCATGGCTCCTTCAATTAATACTGGACCATAATAAAGGTCATCATATTCATCCATTTTGGATATTTCCGTAAGGTATTCATAAGCTATTTCGATATCCTTTTTGATGGTTTCATCGCTGGTTTTTATATCTGTACTGTCATTATAATAATTCAGGTCAACATTCAGGAATTGCCCTTGATCATCCAATTTTTGACACAAGACTTTTAAGCTAGTAAAATCATAAGGTTGAACAATTTTGGCGCCTTCCGAATTGATAAAATAATGATTGGCTTGACGCGCATCATAAGTGATCATAGATCGCCACAGGTCGGGTTTATTCGTAAATATTTCACTGAGCTTAGAGAGTGATTGCTTTTTACTTTCAATTGAGGGTAGGCTGTTTGAACTTAATTCTTGTTGCTTTAAAATGGGCGTCTTATATAAATCGGTCAGCGGTAATTCAGGATTACTGTTTTCGCTGAGATATTCTTTTTTGCTTTTATAAAGTTTAGTAGCCGTTTGAAATACATTATTTGTTGATTTCCATAATGCACGTCTAATTCCCTCTTTATTGTTGTCAAGTGGTAAAGGCGCGTAACTAAATTCGAAATTGTCTATTAATCCTGGGTCATTGTAATTTTCATCACTGATGAGGTAGTCACCAATCATCACTCTGGAATACCAACTTTTGGCAGAATCTATATCTGAATTATATATAGATCCAAGGTTTGCACTGATCGACATGATTTTAATGTCAGTGATGCCATAGCTAATAAAGAAAGGTTTAACTCCTTCCTCGTTTTTCAGAAGCAACATGTTCCTCTCCAATTCTTCCTCCATACTTTGAAATATGGGTAATGTCTTCTGGGCGTAAGAGGAAAAGCCGACACTTAAAATCAACGTAAATATTCCTATGAATTTTCTCGTATTCATTGCTAGTTTTTTAATTGATTTGGATCTGCTAAAATGGGTTGTTCGATGTTGTTTTCAATGCTCTTTTGGGTTTCTATTTTTTTAACCAAAAGTGCGGGGGATAATGCCGTCACTGGGACATATCCAGATTCTGCCCCGCAATAACCATAGAATGCGTCGAGCGTTTCACCTGTGGCTAAGATTTGGGAAAACATGGTTAGAGGCGTGCCAATAAGGTCTACTCCTCGTACAAGTTGATCCGGAGATCCATCGACAAATACTTTATAGACTTCCGTTGGTGCGATGCTAAAAGCATTCGGTCTGTACCTATCGGTCATCGTATAGCCACCAGCGACTTGACTGATGAAATAGCCATATACTTTCCCCTGTCGCTTACACTCTTTGATTAGCTCTTTCTTTAACGCCTCATCGTTTTTTGTTTTATCACTCTTGACAATAAGGTTGGATTGTCTCGAAACAGGACCAAAACCGGATTGTGCCCGTGCATGCCCATTGGATTTCGATTCTTTGTCTAGCGGTTTTCTGCTATTGAGGAAACTTTTAAGTACACCGTTTTCAACTACATCAACGCGCTGCGCTTTTACTCCCTCATCATCGTAAGTGTAGCTTCCCGTCAAATAATATTGATCATATTGATCAATAGTCGGGTCGAAGGTAATGCTGAGAAACTTTGGCAAGACTTTTTCCCCAAGTTTGTCCTTGAAGGTTTGAGAATCTTTTGCATCTCCTAGTCTGTGAGACTCTATTCGATGACCAAATATTTCATGGAAAAAGACGCTGGCGGCACTTCCACTCATGATGGCTGGACCTGAAAAAGGCTCTGCTTTCGGCGCAAGTCTAAGCTCTTCAAGTTTTGATTTCATAACAGAAATATCGACTTCCAGAATTTCCTGAAGGGGCAACTTTTCTAAAGAAGGTGCAAAATAGTTTTTATTAAGATTAATAGCCTCACCATCTGCCGACCGCACATTGGCACTCATTTGGATTTCGAAAATTCGTTGATTTTGCGCAATCGAAGCACCTTCAGAGGAAAGGAAGTAAATATCATTGTTAACAACACTTAGTCTAACAGAAGCGTCAACGATATCTGTAACATCATTAAACAAGGCCGATAGTTCAGTGACTTTCTTTTTCCAAACCTCTAAATCTACCGTGAGTTTAGTGGATTGATTAGTATCATTAAACGAACTAGGTGCCATTTTCTCGAAAGAGTTTTGTTCTCCTTTTTTCTCCGCTTTTGCTTTATTGTAGGTCGCTGAGCCAAACTTATACATCAGATCAGTACTTAACCAAAGTGATTGCTTGATCGCGTCTGGATTGTTAGATATTGGAAGTGGAATCATTTGCCGGTACCGATTCATTCCTGCATCTGAGTTGTCTAAGGCATAATCGCCTACTCTTAAATCAATACTTAAAACTCTGCTAGGTTGCCTGTCTAGAGCGGTCAAGCTCCCAAGGGTCGCTTGAATCGTTGTTCTCTCTAAGTCATCAATTTTGTATGATAGGTAATAAACTGGGGGGGTAGCTTGGGATAATAAAGTAAACTCCCTCGCCAGCTCTTCACCCACGGTTTTTTGAAGATCGTTTTGTCCATTGGCAATAAATGGAGCAAGCAAAATAATTTGTAGCGTGATTAACCGAATTTTTTTCATGTAATCTTATTCTTGCGGAGGCTTAATTTTTAATTTAAGGAATAGAAAAACTCCCTCATTCTATTTCTTTTTAGGTAATTCAACGACCCTTTCGCTAAACTCAAAACCCATTTCTTCTAGTCTATTAAGAATAGGGGCGTATATTTTTTTTGAAGTAGGTATGTGCACGCCTTTCACAATAATTTCATTGTCTAAAATCTTATGAGCTGCAATGCCAAGTGGTAAACCAACAGTCTTAGACATTGCGGTATTGATATCATTATCACCAATGGTAACCATACTCGATTGGATTTCGGTTGGTTGTCCGTCTTTGATGAAATTGAATTTATGCCACATGACAATTAGATCTCTATCAGTATCATCGAGTGTCCATTTTTTCTTCAAGATATGTTCTAGAATCTCAGCAGGTGTGCCTTCACTTAATCCAACCAATTCGTCAGAAAAAAGATCAAGCCAATTGAGTTTGTACATTTCTTCCGATTCACGATCCACGTTCATATAGTGAGCCAATTTGAGCTCCACAGAATCATCAGGATTGTATGACAAGAAAGAGTTGATAAATTCACGATGCGTCATTACTGCGACTTTTTCCATTTTGTAGGTGTCATCCGTCGCGCCAAGTTGCACAAAGATGTCCCAAGCCTTACAGAAACCAGGTCTTCTCAAAGTTCCGCGGTAGAGTGTTTTGATACCTTCTAATTCATAGACGTTTAGGTATTTCAATGAATCTCTATTGGCATAGCCCTCAAAGTAGCCATAACCTGGAATATGAATGATTTCTGTTCGACGAAATAATTTATGATATGGGATGTATTTATAGCGTCCTTCTTGAATGAATTTTACGTTACCTGTGCCAGCCATTACTACGTTTCGCGGGTTCCAAGTGAATTTATATTGCCAGGGATTATCCTTGGTGGGGTCATCAGCAAGTAATCCTCCTGTGAAAGTTTCAAATCCTGTTAACTCGCAACCTTCGCTTTTAATTCTGTCCAATACCTTCATAGCTGACATGTGATCAAGGCCAGGGTCTAAGCCAAGCTCCATGATGCAGGCTGCATTGTTTGCTTGAAATTCACCGTCAAGTGATTTGATGTCGTCGGACAAATAAGAGGCAGTCAACAGGTTCGTGCCAAGATTTGCGCAAAGTTTCGCCGCATGGATATGTAAGCTGGCAGGCATCATGCTTATCACGATGGAAGCTGCGGAGATTAATTTGCTCGCCTCTTGCTCGTCAAAGATGTCAAACTCAACAATATCAGCATCTGGGAATTTGGAAATAGCCAGTTGCGTGTCTTTTTCACAGATGGTTACCTTCCAAGACTTCTCAGGTGCTAATGCTAATAAGTATTGAATTAATGAAGTCGAAGAGCGGCCTGCGCCAAGAATGAGTATTTGTTGCATTATGGGGTGTGGTAATCAATGATTAAAATATTCGAAATCTGAGATATTTTAAAAGAGGGCATCTCAGCTTTCTTTTTTAACTTTTGTTGCGGAAGATTGTGCCAACGGAAGAATAAGTACATCGGCCAAGTTAACATGTGCAGGCCGAGTAACCATAAATTCAATAAGCTCAGCGATATCTTTCGCTTGTAGCGGTTCAAATCCGTGATATACATTTTCAGCCTTTTGTTTGTCACCTTTAAACCGTACTTCAGAGAATTCTGTATTTACCATTCCTGGTTTGATTTCAGAAACTTTAATGCCGAGTTCATTAAGATCAGTCCGCATGCCTTTGGAGATGGCGTCTACAGCGAACTTGGAAGCATTATAAACATTACCTTTCTCGTATGATTCTATACCTGCAATAGATCCAATATTAATAATATGTCCTGATTTTCGAGGAATCATGAATGGGAGAATAGCCTTGGAGACATATAACAATCCTTTGATATTGATGTCAATCATGGCGTCCCAGTCGTTGATGTCACCGTCTTGGATGTGACTCATTCCATGGGCATTTCCTGCATTATTGATTAGTAAGTCTACCTTTTTCCATTCTTCGGGCATTCCTTTAATGTTGTCGGCGACTGCTTGCTTGTCTCTTACATCAAAGCTCAATGTAAGTACTTCCGTATCAAGTTGTTGCTTCAAGGCTTCTAGTCTTTCTGTCCTTCTTCCACATATAATGAGGTTGTATTTTTTGGCTAGTACAATGGCTGTAGCCTCACCGATACCGCTTGTTGCTCCTGTTATAAAAGCTATTTTTTTCATCTTAAAAGAATGATATTATCGTCTTGGTCTCTTGTTTTTCTTCTTTCTCAAATAGGAGGGACCTCCTTCGAAGGATATGTAAAAGGCGATGTTTTGATAAGTTAGTTTCTTGAGCGGTATGGTATAAACACTGGATTCTTGGCTGAGCATATTTCTTAGCCCCCATGTATACCTAATCTCTGGAGAAAATTTAAAAAGAGGGAAATATAAATCAAAACCAACTCCCGCGTCAATAGAGATATTCCAATTGCGTAGTACGATATTCTGTTCAATGTCAAACTCATCTCCTTTACCAGCTGCCTCGAAGGCCGTATTAATGCCGCCAAGCATATACATAGCTACGTTTCCCCTACGGACGGATTTATATTTAAGTAGCAATGGAATTTCCACGAGCGTGGCGTCTTTTAATTCTCTTACTTCTCGACCATCCGTAAACCTGTAGGTCAGGTCATGCTCATAAAAACCAACCATGATCAGCGCTCTGAAATCAAGATATTCTAATAAGCGCATATTTGACACAAAGCCAACTTTCCATCCTGGAAGATTGCCTGGTATTACCGAATGTAGCGTGTCTAAAGCAGAGGAAGTATACGTATCTGAATACTTGATACGGTATTTGGACTGGTGGAGCCCTATTTGAAAACCATAATGGATCCATTGATTGTCATAATCACCTAGATTATCAGAGGATTCATTCTGCGCAAGCGATGTATTGAAAGCTGCTAAACCAGCAATCAATATTATTGCTTTACACCAGTGTAAATTGAGCTTATGCCAAAAGTTAAGGCTTTGCATTGGGTTTGTTTAAAACCTGTTTTATTGAGAATATTTATAAAACTTGAACCGTCAGGAAATTGCTGAACGGATTCAGGTAAGTAAGTATAAGCCGAATTATCCTTCGAAATTATCTTACCAATAACTGGTAAGATATACTTAAAATAAAAATTGTATAGCTGCTTCATCGGAAATTTAGAAGGCTTGCTAAATTCTAGAATTACTGCTTTACCTCCTGGTTTCAATACCCGAAACATATCTTCGAGTCCTTTCTCTAAATGCTCGAAGTTACGCACTCCAAACGCAACGATGACCGCATCGAATTTATTGTCTTCAAATTGAAGACCTTCAGAGTCTCCAGAGACCATTTCAATATTCTTGATGTTCTTTTTGATCATCTTTTTTCTGCCCACAGCCAACATCCCTTCTGAGATATCGACACCTATGATTTTATCGGGATTTAGTGACAAAGCCTCGATGGCAAAGTCGCCAGTTCCTGTGGCTATGTCTAGAATAAGTTTTGGTTGATCCTGTTTTAGCAGTTTTATAGCTTTTTTACGCCAAATAATATCAATTCCTGCGCTCAAGAAATGATTTAAGAAATCATAGTTTTCACTAATATTGTCAAACATAGTGGCAACCTGCTCTTTCTTACTTCCCTGCTTATCTTTGTATGGTACTACTGTCATAATCGCTTGCAAATTAAATGATAAACAGGGCGATTACCCGCATTGTTGAAAAATAATGCGATTATTAAAAGGTTGTCCAAGTGTATGATTAGTAGTCATGATCTAAAAAAAGCTTAATGATTCGAATAAAATCGGCGGAATTTTTAAAAAGTAGTAGTAAAATAGAAGAATGTCCTGAAGGAAAAATTCATGAATATGCATTCATAGGAAGATCCAATGTTGGCAAATCTTCGTTGATTAACCTTTTGACAAATCAAAATAAACTAGCCAAAGTTTCTAGTAAACCGGGTAAGACTAAGTTGATCAATCATTTTTTAATCGATGATAATTGGTACTTAGTCGATTTGCCGGGATATGGTTGGGCCAATGCGAGTAAAACAGATAAGGCTTCATGGAAGAAAATGATCTGGGACTATTTTGAAAAAAGAGAAAGCTTAGTGCTCGTTTTTGTATTAATAGATTCTAGAATAGATCCACAGAATATCGACTTGGAGTTCATTAGCAGCCTTGGAGAGAAAGGCATACCTATTGCTTTGGTATTTACCAAGACAGATAAGCTGAGTAAAAACAAGACACAATCAAGTATCGCAAAGTTTAAACGTGCCTTGAAAACTAGCTGGGAAGAGCTACCTATTAATTTTCAAACATCAACTGTAAGTGGGATCGGAAAAGAAGATATAATCTCTTATATCAGGACTGTAAATAAGGAGTTACCTTAATTGTGAATGTTTAGCTGAATTATTCATTGCTTCTTCGAATAATTAAGAAGAGGTATTTTTGATCCAGGACTCATGTTTTTTCAGCAATAGACTTATTTCTAGTACCAAGTAATTAGTCATTTTAAAATGCTGGATTTGAGGACTTTATGAATTTTCTAAACAATCATTTATAACCTTACAAGTAGCTTTTCGAGATTATCGATGCATTCGTCTTTGGTTTTACTTGTTGATAGAAAAATTATTTTTTCGAATAAACGGAAGTCTAATTTTGTGGTAATTACTTTAATCTCACCAGTATTAGGCCATATTTTATAATTAAACTGTATAGGTTCACCTTTACGCTCTTAATATTATTGTTCTCTGTGAAATTAATTGCTCAAACTGGCCCTGCTGGTTTGGGCACCACAGATGGAGCCTCATCTTTAGCATTTTGCTTAAAGGCTGATCAAGGTGTTTCTGAAATTGATGGAAAATTGCAAAATTGGGCAGATTTGAGTGCCAGTGGTAGAGACTTCAATTAAAACAATACATCGGTTATTCCTGCACTAAAGATGAATGCCGTGATTGATAGACGCACCATAAAGTTTACTTCGGCATCCGTTACTCATTTAGATGGGCCAAATACAAATGTGTTGTTTGGGAATAGCAGCAACAAACCGACGGATATCGCTTATTTTATCCTTATTTTTCTTCAACCAGTAAGCACAATACAGCTGATTTAATCAACTTTCAGAGAGGCGCAGCTAATAGTTTTTTGTTTTGGCTTCCAGTGGAGGAGATGAAAACCCTCGAGAGCATAACGCTGGTGATGTGAAAATATTTATTAGAGATGCCAGCGCTTGTCCCTTTTGGGTTATTTCATCTGAAAATAGTGCGTCAAATAACAATGGTTTTATGTTAGGATCGTTTCAGGGAGCAAGGTTTGGTTTGTAACCGACAAATGCGGGCACTATCGATGCTCAGTGGTTGTATGATATCGGCAACTCAGTAGAAAAGGTTAATAATGATTTAGATATTACTTATGATTGTTCAATTGGATCGGTTGCAGGTACAATTGAGGGCCTAGGAGATAGTCAATCTCATGATGGAGAGATCGCTGAGATTATGCTCTTTTCAGAAAGGTTTTTTGATATTCAGGATATAGTATTACATCATTACCCGAATGCCCGATATGGACTTGCGACCAAGAATAAATTTTACGCTGCTGATGGTGTTGAAGGTGAGAATTTTGGTGTTTTCAGTATTGTTAAAAGTGGTATAGCAGAGAATATAATTAGCTCATTTATTCAATTCCGAAACTTGAGTTATCAAATAACTATAACGTGAAACAAAACAGTGTGCTTTGCTTTTTATCTTGAAATCTTGCGAATTTTTATTGAGCTATAACTGCTCTTTAAGCCCCAACACTATGTAGTTGATTAGAAATAGTTTTCTCTTTTTATACAGTTTTCATACCAAGCTTGCTTCTCATTAGCGCTATGATCAGCGCAAAGTCTACACTAATTTGGTCAATGCAATCATAAATTTCACAATCATTCCATGGTTTTTATCTACCTATAAAAGCCCATTAAGCGTATGTTCGTTGAATGAATGTTGTGGGAATAAGTATTAGTTTAAGACACAACCATTTACTAGCGGGATTTACATTTCTCCAATAGATTTATTTCTCTATTTTTGCTCCTTAATTTCAAAAAAGCATGGATTTAAGTCAAATAGCAGCAGTTACAGGAAAAAGTGGATTATATAAGGTAGTCTCCCCAACTCGGTCAGGGGTTATTTTAGAATCTATGGATGAGGCCAAGAAGAAAATGGTAGCATCCATTAATAATAAAGTATCAATTCTGTCTGATATATCTATTTATACCACAGATGAAGAAGGAGCTACACCATTGTCGGAGGTAATGATGAAAATTCATCAGGAATTCGAAGGGGACACTGACCTTACGTCAAGCTCAAGTACTGATGAGCTAAAATCTTTTTTGAAATTTATTTTACCAGAATACGATGAGTCAAGAGTTTATGTGTCAGACATAAAAAAACTCGTGACATGGTATAATTTATTGTCTAAAAATAATGAAGAGCTTTTCGTGGCGGAGGCTAAGTCAGAAATGTCAGAAAAAAATGATGATAAAGATGCTGCTGAAGAGACTAGCTAAATAATTGGATTTAAAAGTGAGCTACTTGAAAATGATGCTGTTTATGGATAGTTGAAATTCTGCTAAAGTTCCATTTTCGTTTATTTTAAACGCTTTGATACGGTCATAATCCGGAAACTGATAAGTGCTTTCATGATATAGTTGAATCAAATCCATTATTTGGCCATAAGTACTGTCGGTAATCATATACTCACTATTCCCATATCTGTCCTTAATTAAATGATAGTGGTTAGTTTGATGTTGATTGTCAAGTATCATGATAAAAAGAATTAGGACAACAAGGAAGTAAATTCCCTTGTAATCATCAATTACATAAATCAGATAAATCTATGATTTATAATTCCTAATTTCATTAGTTTCGACGAGCGTATAAAAACTTCAAAGAGTAAAAAAGGAGGTGATTATCATCGCAGTAATATGGATGGTAATCGTTTTAAATTGGCGAAGAGATGAGGTCAACAGGGAAGTGGAGATCTAGTTCTACTCATTATTTGACTATTGTCTTTGGTTTGTGCGAGGGAAGATACTCTTTGTAAAAAAAACCCAATACTTTTTAGTTTCGCCATTCATTTTTAGGAGAAGCATCAGGTTGTTGGTGTCTGCTAGAGGTCAGTGAAGTCCAAGGTTGTTACAGAAAATCGTCGCAAAAGTAGCTATTTTAAGGATTATCGACCGTCAGTACGGTTCGCCGTTGAATTCTCTATAAACCTATACAAGACATTATATTTCTGATCCAAGACCTTTGATTTATTTTTTTACAGTCTAACAGCAAAGCCAGTTCAAAAAAGGACGTGCAATACCACGTTTTCATTAAGGACATTTCTTATTGAAAAAAGGGGGATGATTAAAACATTGGAAAATTCAGAATTCGGGGTAATGCATGTTTTCAAGGTTTTATTAAACGCTAGATTAATAGCCAATGTCTTCCTGTCTAAAGATTCGAGCTTTTTCTTGGTGCCTTATTTAAAAAAAAATAGGGTCGAAAGAAAATAGGAGATTTGAAATCTTTTTCATGAATGAGTTTTATTATTATCTACGCTTCCGCATTTTTGTCCTTTATTCATACTTATTAAATTAAAATGGCAAATCCAATAAGCATTTCGTTTAACGTTATCTGGGCTGATCTAGATCCAAATTCTCACATGAGACATACTGCATATAATGATTATGCAGCTCAGGTCAGGGTAAGAATGTTTGATGAGTTTGGCTTCTCCTTGGCCAAAATCATGAAAATGGGCTATGGTCCGTTACTCTTTCAAGAGAACACTACTTTTATCAAAGAAGTGAGGATGAATGAGACGATTACGGTGGATTGTGCTGCATATGCACTCCGTCGAGATAAAAAAATATGGAAATTTCGCCACCAAGTTTTCAATACTCAGGGTGAGTTAGCTTGTAAAATTGAAGTTGTCGGTGCATTTCTTGATTTGAAGGCACGCAAAGTAGTTACGCCTCCAGAAGAAATAAGTAATATGCTCGATCAAATTCCGATGACAGATGATTTCGAATGGTTCGATAAATAGGCGCGGCTTAATGATATTTCTTTTTTAGTATTTCTAGAATTTCAAAACCGGATGTTCGTCTAGTATCTGTTATGGTAAAAATCTTCCAACCATTATCTGTAGGGACCAGTTGGAAAGAATCAATTCCAAAATGAGAAAATGTGTTTCTAATAAAAAACATATAATTGACCCATAAGTGGGCGTATTTCACAGCGACGCTCACGTTTTATTCCATATGTTCCGTGCAAGTTTCTTCCTCGCGCGTTGCAAAAGCATTAGCTCAGGTGTTTGCCGGGGTTATTGTCTATTCGATCCAACCTTCTCTATATTAATAAATAGTTGTCAATTGAGCGTTATCGTAAGAAAATGGAATGGAGCTAAAATGTTCACTTCGCTATTGCCAGAAATAACTCATTAATTGGCAAAGGCACCTCTTCTCCAACAGCGTTTTTCGCTTTTTTTACTGAACACGCGATTAATAGAAGCAATAAGTTGGTGGTGTTTCTAATCATAGAAGAACTTTTCTAGGATTAAAGTAAATGATAAACGCTTTCTTACCAAAAGGGCTTAGAAACAAAGAATTTTTGTTTCTAAGCCATAACAGCTATCCTCATAAAAAATATTTAGAATAAATTTTTTAAATCAACTGATAAATTTAGAGCAATAAGGATCAATCGATAATTTCATTTTTTTTAGCTAAATACACGGCAATGAAAGTGTCTTGCGTCAAGTAAAACCCATTAATTTCCATGAATTGTGGCTTTTATACTTTTAAGCTTTAAAATGCAGGCAATCTGTTTAAGGTTATTTAATATTGATTAAACAGGATAATAACTCGCCATAATATTATATCAAATGATAGACCCTTAAGTCATATGAATTATCTTAGATAATGTCATAGGAAATTAAAAAAACCTAGCCTATCTTACTGACTTATTGGCGGTGAATACCCTGCTCTGTTCTTACGGAGTGGGGTTTTTTTATGCCTTTTCTCCCTCTTGAACGAAATCTAAGACTCTTTCAACCATATTTTTTGAGCCAATGTATAATGGACTTCTTTGGTGAAAAGATTTTGGGTTGATATCAAGAATTCTTTCTTTACCATTGGTCGCCATGCCGCCAGCTTGCTCAGCGATAAGAGCGAGTGCGTTACATTCATATAAAAGTCTAAGTTTTCCGTCTGGAGCCGTTTTTGTGTTTGGATATAAATAAACCCCGCCCTTTAGCATGTTTCTATGGTAGTCTGCGACAAGTGAGCCTATATAGCGAGCGGTTAACCCCTGATCTTTACACCAAAGAGTGTAAGCTTTTATGCTTTCATCAAATTGTTTCCAACTACCCTCATTTATAGAATATATCGTGCCCTCTTCAGGACATTTCATATTATTATGCGATAAAAGGAACTCACCGAGCGAGGGCTCAAGTGTAAACCCATTCACCCCATGGCCTGTTGTATACACGAGCATTGTGGATGATCCGTACAATATGTACCCGGCAGCCACTTGGTCTCTTCCGGGCTGTAGAATATCCTCGTTTTGCACAGGTCCTCCTGTTGGTGATATTCTTCTGTATATGGAAAAAATAGTGCCAATGGACACATTTACATCAATGTTACTTGAGCCATCAAGTGGATCCATGCATACTACATAGCGGCAGTTAGGATTTAGGTGAATAATTTCCTCATCTTCTTCGCTTACTATAGCACATACCTGACCACCATTCCTTAGTGCTCTGGTAAAACGAATGTTGGCAATGACATCAAGTTTCTGTTGGTCCTCTCCTTGAACATTCTTGTTGCCATAAGCTCCACCGATATCTAATAATCCTGATTTGTTCACTTCACGATTAATTATTTTACCTGCAAGCGCTATGTCTCTTAGTAATTGTGATAATTCGCCTGTGGCGTATTCAAAGTCATCTTGATTTTTTTTAATAAATCTATCTAACGTTGTGCCAATTGGAAGTCCGAGACTATTTTTGTCCATGTCAAAGTGAGTCATTGTATAAATGTTTACATGGCAAAAGTAGCCTAAAAATTAAATTAAAACGTTTGCATGAATGCGAATATTCAAATTTGGAGGAGCCTCAGTTAAAGATGCGGCTGGAGTTAGAAACCTTGGAAAGATTTTAAAAGATCAAAGTCACGACAACTTGGTGGTGATAGTTTCTGCCATGGGAAAATCAACAAACCTTTTGGAAAATTTGGTTCGGTTGAAATTCGAGGGCAAAGACTTTCATGATAAATTGACACTATTCACTAATTTTCATAATAAGATTTGTTTTGATCTTTTCGCATCTATCCCGTCAAGGGTGGAAAATTGGTATATCCAGTTAAATGCGGATCTTAATAATGAGCAACATGACTATGGTCTTTTACATGACAAAATAGTCAGTTATGGAGAGTTAATATCGACAACAATTATTCATGAATTTCTATCATTAGAGCATGAGTTCCATTGGTTGGATGTAAGAAAAGTAATAAGGACCAATAGTGTTTTTACGGAAGCGAATGTTGACTGGCAGTTGACTCAGCATTTTATAAATAAGGAAGTCCAACCACTGCTGAAGCGGAAATCGGTGATAACCCAAGGCTATATTGGTGCAGATTTCACAGGCAACACGACAACACTTGGGAGGGAAGGTTCAGATTATACAGGGGCTGTTTTTGCCCATTGCCTCAATGCGGAAAGCTTAACTGTATGGAAAGACGTTCCAGGTCTTTTGAATGCTGACCCTAAAATATTTCCATCAGCGGAGGTCTTTACAGAACTTTCATTCCAAGAGGTCACAGAACTCACCTATTACGGTGCAAAAGTCATTCATCCAAAAACCATTAGGCCATTAGCGCAAAAAGACATTCCGCTTTTTGTGCGCTCATTTTTAGACATGCAGGCTAAGGGTACTAAGATATCTAACATGGAAAAAGTGGCGGATATTCCATGTTTTGTTTTCAAAGATGATCAATGCCTTGTGACATTAAGAGTGCTGGATACTTCCTTGATGGATGAAAAAAAAATGGTGAAGATTTTTCAGTCATTAGATCAAGCAAATATTAAAATCAACCTGATGCATACTTCAGCCCTCACATTTTCTTTTTGCATGGATGCGGACAAAAGAAAAATGGAGAAAGTTTCCTCTTACTTAAAAAATGATTTTCAAATATTATATAATGATCAGCTTTTTCTTGCGACAATAAAAAACTTCGATCAGCGCTCTTTTGAAAGATTACCGCCAATGATGGAAATAATTATGGAACAGAAGACAAGAAATAATTATCAGGTGATTTATAGAGCTAAATAAAGCCATTAATGATGCTTCTAACCGGTTCGCGATATACAATGCCAAATAAGTTTAAATGGATCAGTATGGGATATAAGTTTAAATGTCTTTGCGCTCATTTAAGCAAGGAGCCAAAGCGCTCACTCAAACATACCCGTGATAAAACGTTTCATCAAAACCTCCAAATAAAAGGGTGAAGGCTACTTCAGCCTCTCTATGACCAAAATATACCACGGGATTAATAATTGCTGCGTTACCTTAATCAACAGTAATAAAGTTTCCGCTCCAAAGGTCGCCATGCAGTAGGGCAGGTTTTTAACTTGGTAATAGACGCTCTAATCTTGTTTGTAATAGTTAGTACCCTTTCCCTTCATTTCGTGGCATAGTAGTTTTTTCTGCCACGCTAAGGCTTGTTGTGGGTGTAGCCTTCATGACCAAAAAAAGTCATGCCAATTATCTTTCTGTATGTTTTGTTAAATAAGCGTAACAATATAGTTATCCATAGCTAACCAAATGCCGGGTTACTCACTCCATGAAGCTGCGGGAGATGAACAGCGAAATCTTCCTAAAATGATGTACTTTTTCGACCTTCATCGATATACTGCAAGAGTATAAACGAGTGATTGTCTTCCTTGCCAGTGGCCAATATTTCAGGTATTTGGAAAAGGCTATGTGTTTGAGGTAATTGTAATGCTGCTAAATTGAAAAATCTTCTAAAATTAATTTAGCTACAAGGAAAAGCGTCTTTCACCAATGTCTACTTTGTTGCAATCATTAATGCAACCTCCGGAGGCAGTCGAAATTGTCGGTTTTTTAAGATGCATTCCAATAAATTTTGGAATTATATTAGCGGCGAACTTCTCATCATTCAGCGGCATTTTCATGATCTTTTTCTTCTAAGAAATTGATAAAGTTCTCAATTGATCGATACAGAATTTGGTGTACATTTTCAAAACCATCAGCGTTACCATAATAGGGGTCTGGTACATCAGCACCTTTAAACTGGTCGTCGAAATCTCTCATTAAAAATAGTCCTTCATGCTTCATGCCTAATTCATGAATGATATCTCGGGAGTTGTTTTTGTCCATTGCTAGGATATAGTGAAACTTCTTCCCATCTGAGTGATGAAATTGACGCCCTTTATGAATCATTGGTATGCCATGGGCAACAGCTGATACGATACTACGACTATCAGGATCACTCCCGATATGGTAGTTTGATGTGCCAGCAGAATCGGAAAAAAATCGATCTGAGAGATTTCTTTCTTTTATCTGATGATTGAAAATAGCCTCTGCAAGTGGCGATCTACAGATGTTTCCGAGACAGACAAAAAGTACATTGATCATTTTTTTTCATTTAAGTGGTTACCTATTTACTACTTCGCGTATTAACCTGTACATAACACAAATATTCATACACCTGTTTGACACCTTGAAGAGTCCCGACATTGTCGGGACTTTTCTTTGTTACCTAATATAGTAATTAACTATTACCTGAAAATAAAAAAAGCGAGAACATGCCTCGCTTTTATTAAATGTTTACTCAGTTCAATTACCTGATTGAAATTCCAATTCCAGTATTGAATGTGCCATATTCTTGCGCTACATATTCTGCATGAACGGTTACAATAAGTAATTTAAGTCTTAAGCCTGCTTTCGCTCTAAATCCACTTGCGTCATAT
>JBLIIJ010000080.1:0-18358 GCA_047635055.1 Cyclobacteriaceae bacterium
TATATATATAGCTTTATCATCTGTAATTTGTTTAGCAAGTGCTGTTTTGCCTATTTGTCGTTGGCCGATAATGCCTACAACTGGAAACTGTAAGAGTAATATCGGTAAGTTTTACAATGGATTGACGCTCAACCATAGCCGTATATTTAAATAATTGATTTAAATATACGGTGTAAAATAATTGATTGAGAAGTTGAAAAATCTTATCGAATTACCTTAATCGATAATTCTGAGTTTCGCAAAAGCAAGTAGCAGGGTCTTGTCGCCAGCTTTGTCAAAATTAACGCTCGCCTTTCTGTTACTGCCTTCTTCATCGATATGTACGACCTGTCCAAAACCGAATTTGGGATGTTCTACTTTCATCCCAAGCGTTAAATTGCTTGTGTCGCTCGCTTCGAAATCGGCACTTGGTGTATGTTTTGGAGCTGCGCCAAATTTTCGGTTAGCACGATCCTTTTTAAGGTTGTTTACAAAATTTTTGGTAACATAACTTTCCGATGACGATAGTGCTGAGCTACTGCTAAATTTTTTATTGACCTTCATGTACCGTGGGTCTACTTCCTCTATAAAGCGGCTTGGCTCGCAAGCTTTCAACCTTCCAAAACGATATCTATTGAGTGCATAGCTTAACTGTACTTTCTTTTTGGCTCGGGTAATGGCGACATAAAAAAGGCGTCTTTCTTCTTCCAAATCCGCTCTGGAGCTCAGCATCATTTGTGATGGAAAAAGCTCTTCTTCCATACCCACGATATATACATAGTTGAATTCCAGTCCCTTAGAACTATGAATAGTCATCATCGTAACGGCATCATTTGGCGCATTACTTCTGTCTTCATCCGTGAGTAAGGTTACTTCCTGTAAGAAAGCGTCCAGACTTTTGCCTTCTCTCTCTGGATCATCGGTAAACTCTTTGATGGCATTGAGGAGTTCTTGTACGTTTTCGTATCGGTTCATACCCTCGATGGTTTTATCCTCGTAGAGCTCTTTGAGCAATCCCGAGCTTTTGGCTACATGAGAGGAAGTCTCAAAAGCATCTTTTTTGTCATTGGTCAGTTTGAAACTCTTGATCAAATTGGCAAAGCTCTCCACTTGACTGCCACCACGACCTCCAATGACTGACGAAGCTTTTTGTATCGTTTCCCAAAGAGTTATTTGGTTTTCATTGGCATAAACGACCAACTTTTCCACAGTTCCTGGGCCAATTCCCCGTTTGGGAAGATTGATGATTCGGCGCATGGCTTGCTCATCGTTGGTATTGACGATAAACCGTAGATAGCCGACCAAGTCTTTGATCTCTTTTCTTTGGTAAAACGACAGCCCACCAACCACGCGATACTGTAGATTCATTCTGCGGAGCGCTTCTTCCATTGCTCTCGACTGACTGTTGGTTCGGTATAAAATGACAAACTCATTGCTACTTGCCTGTGCTTGCATCTTCGTTTCAAAGATGGCACTGGCAACCAAGCGGCCTTCTTCATTGTCTGATGTGGATTTGACCAATTCGATCAGTTCCCCTTCTTCATTAGAAGTCCATACGTTTTTCTTTAATTGCGCCTTATTCTTAGCGATAACTGAATTAGCTGCTTCTACGATCGTATTTGTAGATCGGTAGTTTTGCTCTAGTTTGATGGTTTTCAGATCGGGATAGTCTTTCTCAAAATTGAGAATATTTTGAATATCCGCTCCTCGGAAAGCATAAATACTTTGTGCATCGTCACCCACCACGGCAATATTTTGTCTTACAGCGGCTAGCTTTTTAGCAATGACGTACTGAGAAATGTTGGTATCCTGAAACTCATCGATCATCAGGTAATGAAAGCGCTGCTGGTATTTGTTAAGTACATCAGTGTGCTGTGCAAAAAGTACATTGGTATTGAATAGCAAGTCGTCAAAATCCATGGCATCTGCATGAAAGCAACGTAAGGCATATCTTTTATAGATTTTACCCATTTCAGGTCGCATATTGGCCGCATCGTCCTCCGCATAAATGGGATTGTTGTTGTACTCTTCGAATGAAACCAGCCTATTCTTGGCCGAAGATATTCGGTTGTAAACGAGGTTTGGCTTGTACAACTTGTCATCAAGGTTCATTTCTTTGACGATGAGCTTTATGAGCGACTTTGAATCATCCGTATCGTAAATGGTAAAGTTGCTTGGGTATCCTATATGATGTGCCTCAGATCTTAATATTCTGGCGAAAACAGAGTGAAAGGTACCCATCCATAAATTTTTCGCCTCATTTCCCACAATGCTTTCGATACGATGGCGCATCTCTTTAGCGGCTTTGTTGGTAAATGTCAAAGACATAATGTTGAACGGATCTACTTTGTGCTGGCGTATCAAATGAGCGATACGATAAGTCAATACCCGTGTTTTTCCAGATCCTGCGCCTGCAATGAGCATAATAGGGCCATCTACATTTACCACACCTTCAAGTTGCGAAGGGTTTAATTCATCCAAATATTTTGCTTGTTCGTCACTCGCCATGCGGCAAAACTAATCAGAACGAAAGAAGCACTTCATATTTTTCAAATCAAAATCTGTTGATATGAGTTTACAATAACATGCGCTCAATGATATACTTCTTGTTTCTGATTTTTCACATGCATGGCTACTGCCAATATCATATGCTTGGCACGAGTCGTCTTATGGACGATGGGTGTATCATGCTTACGCCTGATATGCCGTTTGCTGAAGGGTTGGCCTATAATTACACCCGTTTGAATCTTCAGAATTATTTCGAAATTCAGTTTGATGTTTTTTTGGGTGACAAAGAGGAGGGAGCCGATGGAATCACTTTTGTTATTCATAATGACATCCGTGGTTTTGATGCCTACGGCCAATGGGGGGAATGCATGGGCTATGGAAGTTTTAATCCGTTGAGTGTTGGTAGCTCGATTAACCCTTCAATTGCTGTGGAATTTGATACTTATCAAAATAGCTATCAAAATGATCCGGCCTGTGATCATGTGGCCTATTTGGAAAATGGAAGCAGTAGACATGACGCATATTGGAATGGTGGTGATTCGATCTATAATATCGAAGACAACAACCTGCACGACTTCCGATTTAGATGGAACCCTAGTCAAAAGTTAATAGAAGTATTTTGGGATGGGGTTAAAGTAGTTTCCCAAAAGAGAGATTTGATTAATGATATTTTTGATGGCGAGGATAAGGTGATCTGGGGATTTACTGCCTCAACCGGAAGAAAATATAATCTGCAATATTTCTGTTTAATCAGACTCGCCAGTTTGGCTAATGTGGAAGAAATTGATAAAAATGGTTGAGCGCAATCAAGGATAAGAATACAACAAAAAGCGCAACCTCTATGATGAGGGAAAGATTACTCCAAGCTAGTTTGTCTTTTTTCACGATAATTCAAATAATTATTAGTTCGTGGCGGAAAAATAACTAAATATGAACTTAATATTAACCAAAATTTAAGAAAAAATAATCTTGGAAGAATGAAATGAGTTAGGCAACATTACCGCCCAAAGTAGCGGTATAAATTTCAAACCATTCCTGACGATCAAGCTGTACGTCTAGTGCCTCTTTCGCAGCTTGTATTCTAGTAATTTTACCCGTTCCTAGTACGGGAATAATTCCCGCCGGATGATTAAATAACCAGGCTAACATTACCCCATCTATACCAATGCTATATTTCGCTGCAAGTGTGGTTAAAACAGCCTTAAGTGCCCGGAACTGCACAGCAGTAGACGCACCAAATACTTGCCCGCCAGCCAATGGTGACCATGCCATCGGTTTGACTCTTTTCTCTTGAAGAAAGTCAATGTTTCCATCTTGGAAGGCATCAATACAACCAGCACTAATTTCGATTTGATTAGTGACGAGTGGTTGATCAATAAACGATTGTAAAGCGTTGAATTGGGTCGGTGTGAAATTTGAAACGCCGAAATTCCTGACTTTTCCGCTTTTGTTTAATTCATCAAAAGCCTCAGCAATTTCTTCGTACATCATCAAAGGATCTGGCCGGTGAATAAGTAGCAGGTCAATATAATCGGTATGAAGGTTTTTGAGTGAATTTTCTACAGACCAAATAAGGTGTTCTTTGGAAGTATTATAATGTTTGATGCTATGCAAAGGTCGATTTTTTGTTACCAGAGCTATACCACATTTGGTGATGATTTCCATTTGTTGACGTATGCTTACATCAATTTTAAGTGCATTGCCGAACAATGCTTCACAACTATAACCGCCATAAATATCCGCATGATCCATGGTCGTAATGCCTAGCGCTATATTTTCTTTAATAAAGGAGAGCAATGCCTGATCGCTGAGTTTCCAGTCACCAGTATTCATAAAGCCAGCGACAATTTTAGATAGGGATAGGTCAGAAGAAAGAGTTGTTCGCATGATTTAATAAATTTCGATAAGAATTCTGATTTCGAAGTTATGGTGAAATCGTTGAATAGAAAATCAATGTATTGTAAAAGCTACTCGCTTCCGTTGTAAAGTATGATGGATTAATATTACTTTACCTTCCAGATATAACCTTCAAACAGTAAATGATACGTTTAATTTTAATTTTTGCTACTCTTTTGGCCGCTTCTCAATCAAGTATTGGTCAAACGCGACTAGAGAAATTTGGTCGTGTACCAATACAAGACATTGAAATGACTGGTTATTTACCAGACCCTTCTGCAGAGGCAGTTATCCTTTTTGACAAGGGCTATTTAGATAAGCAAACCTTCAAATTCTACCGTCACTTAAGGGTAAAAATATTAAAAAAGTCTGGTTTGAATTGGGGTAACTGGGTATTTCCTGTTCCTTCAAAATCAGGAATAAAAGGGCTTGTCCATCATTTAGAAGATGGAAAAGTGATTACTACTAAATTAACGAACGAGGATATTTTTGAAGAAGATATTTTTGAAAATTATTTTGTTTATAAGGTATACATGCCGAATGTAAGGGTTGGAAGCGTGATAGAGGTGAAATATGAGTTTACAGGGCTTCCTTATGAATGGAGATTTCAAGATAGAATTCCGGTGGTATACAGCGAAGTTGAAATACAAATGCCTGATATGATTGAATTTAATCGTAAGGCTTATGGAAATATTCCTATCAATACTATAACCCCAGGGAGTCATTGGTACGCTAAAGATGTTCCTGCTTTTGTAGAAGAACCTTATTCAAATCATTACACTAATTTCATTAGTAAAATGGAGTTTGAAATAACCTCTTTTCAAACCGATAGGTATCGATGGTCTTGGGGAGGAACTGATAGGTTTTTCGACTTAGCCTCTACTTGGCAGGAAGTAAGTGAAGAGCTGGTAGCAACTAGAAGTTTTTGGAGTGTCCCAGAAGAATCAATGTTTCTTAATGATTTTGCTAAAGATATGAATGCATTGAATTTGACCTTTGAAGAAAAAATAGATACTGCGTATCATTATATAAAAAGTAACATTGCTTGGAATGGTTATGAGACGATTTATACTTCACGATACTTAAGGGATAACTTTAAAAACGAACACAGTGGTAGCGTTGCAGAGATAAATCTTTCTTTATTTTCTCTATTAAAAAAGATGGAAGTTGAAGTTTATCCTATAGTCTTTTCAACAAGATCTCATGGAATCTTAAACCCTATATCTCCATCCTTGAATAAATTGAATTATGTAGTTGTATTGGCTAAAGACGGAGAAAATGAGTTACTCCTAGATGCTACCGAAAAAAACCTCCAGCCAGGCGACTTGCCAGAGCGTGCGATCAATGGTTCGGGTCGCTTGATCTCTGAAGATACGACCTATTTTGTGCCACTGATTCCTAAAAACAAGGACAAAATATTGTCAATGGCCAATATTAGCATCGAATCAGATAATTACCAGTTCAAAGTGCAAAACAAATATTCTGCCTACGCTTATTTGGATTGGTTAGAAGATTATCAGAAAGCAGAAAACAAAGCCAATTATCAATCTAACCTTGAAGAGAGTTTTGGTGGACTAGACATTCAAGACTATGATTTTTCTGTGGACTCTGTTCATTTTGTATGCTCTGAGTCTATTGCTGGCAGCATGAACAATATGATAGATGATTTTGGAGACGAGTTGATATTTCAACCATTGTTTTTTCTTGATCTACAGGAAAATCCTTTTAAAAATCCCGAGCGTAAATACCCGGTTGATTTTGTGACCTTGAAGTCAAGACAGACTATTGCGACTATTACTATTTCAGATGATTTTGAGATTGTAAGTATACCAAAATCTAGTCGTTTTACCTTGCCGAATAATGCTGCAGATTTTAAATTTTATTGCAATCTAAATGGAGAGAATGTTCAAATACAGGCACTGATGGATGTTAAAAAGCCCATTTTCACTGAAGTTGAATATCAAGATTTGAGAGCATATTATGCTTTGGTTACCCAAAAAATCACGAACGCTATAGTGCTCAAGAAAAAAATTTATTAATGAAATATTTGGCAAACCTTCTATTCTTTATTCCTTGTGCGCTACTTGGACAGATTAACGTTACGGCAGAATACATTGACAAAGTGTACACCTTATCGGATGCAGGAAAGGCGCAAATAGACATTAGTTACAAATACACTATCCATAACGATCAAGGTAACTGGGCCGGTGTTTTTCGTGATTATTTTGATGATTTCAGAAGTATCAATAATTTCAAATTTGAAGTTTTTGATAAAACCGGTAAGTCAATAAACAAGATTAACCGCAGAGAAGCATTGGAGGTAAGTATGTTCAAATCATACGAAACCAATGATGTTAAAATGTTAATTGCCGATCCCGATTATTATTTCTATCCTTATTCCGTGATTTGTTCGTATTCCATCAATCTTGATGGGTTTGTCGATTTGCGAGATTGGAGTCCAGTAAATAATCATGACGTCTTTGTGAAAAAATCATCGTTGACTGTAAATTATAATGAAAACCAACCATTACTGACTTACGCTTTAAATGGAATGGAACAGCCTTCAGATGAGTGCGTAAATGGGCAATGTTCCTTTTCGATTGTTTACAATAACCTAGAACCAATCGTAAGACAGAAGTACGCAAGATCCTTGCGCGATGTAGTGCCACGACTGTTAATGAAAACTGAAAAGTTTCAGTTAGATGGTGAAGTTGGCGAACTTTCATCTTGGAAGTCTTTTGGCGACTGGTATCTTCAACTCAATAAATCAGAAGCGAAGCTCTCTGATAAAACGGTCAGCGATGTGAGAAATATCGCCAATAGTTTCATAGCACCCGATAAAGCCATTGATAGCATATACAAGTTTATGCAGGAAAAGACCCGATACGTTTCTATACAACTGGGTATTGGGGGTATGAGGTCATTACCTGTAGATTTGGTCGATAACAAAGGCTATGGCGACTGTAAAGCGCTGACCAATTACACACAACATTTATTGCGAGAAGCGGGGTTCGATTCTTATCCTGTGCTAGTACAAGCGGGGGAGCAGTATGAGGAACTCGTCGAGGAATTTCCATCGAGCCAATTCAATCACATATTTCTGGCTGTACCGATGGAGCAAGATACTATTTGGTTGGAGTGTACGAGTCAGCAAAGCCCGAGTGATTATTTAGGCACATTTACTGATGGTAGAAAGGTGCTTTGGTTGGAGAATGGAAAGAGTAAAATTATCACGACACCCAAGATAAAGGCAGAAGAGAATCTTACAAAAGAAATAATTCGGATCAATTTGACCAAGCAAGGTCTCGCAAATTGTGAGATTTGGCAAAAAAAGCAGGGGATACATTATGATGATGCGAGTGCCTATCAATATTTGGATCAGGAGGTAATTAAAAAGCGCAATTATGAGAAATTCGAGTTCAGTGATTTCACCATTACTGATTTTACTTACGCTATCAAACCAGACTCATTAGTCCTTATTGAAAACTACACTATTGACATCCCAAAATTCGGGAAGGCTTATGGTGGTCGGCTGATCGTAGATTTAGAGGAATTTTCTCAAACGAAAACCATTTCTTCTGATTCTTCCGATCATTATATAAAGCTCAGAAGGGGAAACTCCATTAATCAGAAAATTGTCATAGCTATTCCCGAAGGGCTAAAAATAAAATACGTCGCAGCATCAATGCAAATAGAAAATGAGTTTGGAAAATACTTTTATAACGTCTCACAGACGGAAGAGGAAATCGTCATTTCAAAGTACTATCAGTTGAATAGTGGCACATACGAAGGAGAACAGTTCCGTCAATTCAAATCGTTCGTTAATAAGGTTGCTGAGACGGAACGGGCCAAGATATTATTTGTCAAAAAAACTTAATATTCAGTAATAATTTTTTCGATTAGCGCTTGGGGATGCGCTTCGATGATCATTTTATTTCTTTGTGCCTGACTTAAAAAACCATCTTCGACCATTTTGTCCATAAAGGCAATGAAGTGGTCAAAGTACCCATTGACATTGAGTAAAGCACAAGGTTTCGTGTGATAGCCGATTTGCATCCATGTGAAAACTTCGATGATTTCTTCCATCGTGCCTATTCCTCCAGGAATGGCAATAAAGCCATCGGCAAGATTGGCCATCATCTCTTTTCTCTGGTGCATGGTGTCTACTACATGCAGCTCCGTGATACCTTCATGACCTACTTCCATAGCTTTGAGTTTCTCCGGAATAACACCGATCGCCGCACCGCCAAGATGCATCATTTCATCAGCAATCACGCCCATTAACCCTACTTTCCCCCCACCGAAAACTATATCGATTTGGTTGTCATATAAGACTTTAGTTAGGTTTTTTGCTGCAATTTCATAGTTAATGTTATTACCTTTGTTTGCTCCACAAAAAATGGCGAGTCTTTTGATCATAATTTTGAAATTTTGAAAGTCAGTTTTGGCAATTATCAGTTTTTTAGCCTTTTGAACCTAATATTGTGATGACTAAAATGGAGTAACCCTTGAAGTCAGTAGATGAATTTTCATTCGAGTCAAGTACCAATACACCATGAGAGCTAAGTTTTTTGCCATTTTAATGTTCGGATTTATGGTACTTCATGCCCAAACCAAAATTGACAGCTTGAAATCTGGATTGTCAGGAGAGGTGAATAGAACGCAGATAAGCTTACTAAATACTATTGGATTTGAGTATTGGATCGTAAACCCATCACTTTCCATTTATTATGGACAGAGAGCCAAGCAAATGGCTTTGTCACTCAATGACTCTTCACAGCTAGCTTTTGCCTTTCGGGTAATTGGTGTGGCCTATTGGACCAAAGGTAGCTATGATCAAGCATTGGTCAATATCCAAAATGGACTGGAGCTTTATGCTGTTTTGAACGACTCCTTAGGACAGGCCAATTGTTTGATGAATCAAGGGTTGGTATTTCACGATCAGCAGGATTTTGATAGAGCCCTAGAGCAGTTTTTAAATGCACTTGATATTTTCAAGCGGCTCGACCAGAACGGAAGAGTGGCCACTACGTATGCTAAAATTGGCACCTCGCTTATGGAAATCAAAGAACTGGTCAAATCAAAAGAGTACTTGCTAAAAGCATTGGACATCCATAGAAAAAATGGCTTCTTGTATGGAGAGGCGGAAGCCTTAAATAGACTCGGGTTACTTGAATTAGTCAATGAACACTTTCCAAGTGCACGTGATTTTTTGGAACAGGCCAACAAAATAAGTGAGGAGATAAATGACAAAGAAGGACAGGCCAAATACTATGAGGATATCGCCCGTGTTTATGTGAAACTAGGAGCACTTGATCAAGCGGAACTGATGTTGCAAATGGGTGCGAATATAGCGCTTGAACTAGGGCTGAATAATCGATTAAGAACTATTTACTTTGAGCTTAAGAAGATTTATGACTTGAGAGGTGATTTAAGAAAATCCCTTTCCTATGCGGACAAATACATCACACTCCGGGATAGCTTATTTAATGAGGAGACATCCAGAAATCTCGTTGAATTTGAAAAGCAATTGGCTGTAAGTGAGCAAGTAAGATTACTTGAGTTAAAAGAATCAGAGATAGAGGTACTGGAAAAAAATGCCCGTATTTCATGGCTTATCAGGTTGATAATATTGGTGGTAGTGGCATTTGGTACCCTGATCTTCTATTTGCTAAATAAGCAGCAAAAATCTAAACTTCTTCAGAAAGAGGAAAAGGCAGAGCAGGAATCAAAAGCTTTGAACTATCAACTTGAACAAAAGAACCGAGAGCTTGCAGCATATACCGTCAATTATGTGCAGAAGAATAAAGTTTTTGAAGAACTAAAAAATATAGTTGTACAAGTAAAAACGAATCAGAAGACAGATCCTATACTCAAGGAAAAATTCAAGCAATTGGAGAGAACAATCAATAGCCAATTACAATCAGAAAGGGATTGGGACGATTTTAAACTACGCTTTCAAACATTACATCGTAACTTCTTTGACAAGTTGATGGAGCAAAATAATTCTCTTACAAATAATGAATTGCGGCTTTCGGCCCTCATTAAGCTCAATCTTTCGATGAAGGAAATGGCTAATATTTTAGGAATTTCAGCAGAGAGCGTTAAAACTGCTCGTTACAGACTTAAGAAAAAATTGAATTTGCCGAGTGAGCTAGGTTTAAATGACTTTTTCAACGCTATTGATTAGGTAAAAAAAAATTACGCGCCATATTGAACGCGTAATCTGAAGAGGATTGATATGAAGCTTTACTCTATCGTGTCAATCTGTCATTGAAGTTATTGAAATATTTGCACAATGTCAATAGACATTTAATTTAGGTCTGCCTTTTTGTGATTTTGATAATATCTATGGGGGTAGATCGCTGCTTGCAGCAATAAACAAGAGGGTTGAAAATAATCTGTCTACAGAAATTAAAGCCAACATGAATTATCTATTTTTGCGCTAGTAAAAAAACCTATTCATGCATTACTACGAAAATCTCATAGATACCATAGGCAACACGCCACTTGTCAAACTTAATTCAGTCAATAAAGGTGTCATAGGAACAATTTTAGTTAAAGTAGAATATTTTAATCCGGGTAACTCCATTAAGGATAGAATAGCCTTGAAAATGATCCTCGATGCGGAGGAAAAGGGAATTCTAAAACCTGGGGGGACTATTATAGAAGGAACTTCTGGTAACACCGGAATGGGCTTGGCTTTGGTTGCTATCGCGCGAGGGTATAAGTGCATTTTTACTTTGGCAGACAAGCAGTCACCAGAGAAGATGGATATTTTGAGAGCGGTTGGCGCTGAGGTTATTGTTTGCCCGACGAATGTATCTCCAGATGACCCACGTTCTTATTATTCTGTAGCTAAAAAGTTGAATGCGGATATTGAGAACTCTTATTATCCAAATCAATACGATAACGTTTCGAATGCAGCTTCGCATTATGAAACTACTGGGCCAGAAATATGGAGAGATACGGAAGGAAAAATCACCCATTATGCAGCGGGAATGGGTACTGGCGGAACGATTAGTGGTGCCTCAAAATACTTGAAAGAGCAGAATGCTGGAGTTATCACTGTCGGAATTGACAGCTATGGTTCAGTATTTAAAAAATATAAAGAGACAGGCATTTTCGATGAAAAAGAAGTCTACCCTTATTTGACAGAGGGAATTGGCGAAGATATTCTTCCCAAGAATGTCCACTTTGATATGGTCGATCATATTGTGAAAGTCACCGACAAGGATGCAGCAATTATGACGCGTCGACTAGCCAGAGAGGAAGGTTTATTCATCGGTTGGTCTTGTGGTTCTGCTGTTTTTGGAGCTTTAGAATATGCCAAAGAAAATCTAAAAGAGGATGATGTGATGGTGATTATTTTACCGGATCATGGAACCAGATACTTGGGTAAAATCTACAATGACAACTGGATGAAGGATCATGGTTTTCTTGAAGAAAGAAAATTCGCAACTGCCAAAGACATTGTAGCCTACCGAAAAGAGTCGGCAGTTTTGAAAACGTTGACGAAAGACACCAAAGTAGGCGCGGCAATCTTGATGATGAATCAAAATGGAATCGATCAAGTCCCTGTTGTTGAAGGTGATCATTTCGTAGGCAGCCTCAATGATACTAAAGTGCTAAAAAGCATACTTGATAATCCTGCGGTGAAAGACCAAACAGTTGGCGATATCATGGATAATGCATTCCAGTTTGTGAGTATAGACAGCACTATTGATGTAATGTCATCTTTGATCAGTAAAGATGTCAAAGCTTTAATGGTGCGTGATCACCTGCAAAAGGCTCATATCATTACGCAAAGTGATTTGCTGATGGCTATCGCAGAATAAGCGATAGTCTTTCATGCAGTAGTCAATCGCATGAGTGACTTCAGGTAATGTTTTTGAATAAAACCTGCCTTGTGGGTCGCACTCTCAGATGCGCTCATCGAAAGTAATTATCCAACTTCATACCTCGCGAGATTGCTCCGAGGTTCTTGATTATTAGATCGAAAAGAATGGCTCAAAGTCCTATTCATTAAAATTGGTAAGCCTACTCGAAACCGCAACAGATCTCAAATTGAACTATCCGCATATTGGAAGTCAAACAGATAGAATAAATATTTGGCTTATAATTGGCTAAGACTATCTAGAGGCTACTATAATGCCCACCCTCTACGTTATGTTCATTCATCGAAAAAATGCGCTGCTTCGGCAGACCGATTGCCACAAGGCAACTCCGCTTTTCTCTCTCACATTCTTTGATCGTGAAAATTCTAGATCGGGCGCTGACTTTGTGGACAAGCTCCATCTAGTCAGCCACGAAAACAAACTTTAATTGATGGAAATCTTGGTCATATAGGGCAGCCAACAAAAACGGAAGTCAGATCTGTTTAACACTATTTGATATATAACTTACGCGTTTCGTTATTATCGAAGCGAATCAAATAAGCTCCTGATGAAAGCGTAGTTTTTGCTTGAAGGGTACTTGTAGTCATTATTTCCTCCCAAACTTTTTGACCAGTCAAACTGTAGATACTCACCGTTCCTAATGGTTTTGCTGATGATATCGTAAACGCTCCAGGTGAAGGAATAGGATAGATACTTATTTGAGTTTTATTGTTAAAAGACAAAACAGTAATCTCATCCAATTGCGCTGTGGCAGTCTGATGCCTTTTAGTGACAAACTCAGTAAGACCATATCGTACATGGTTTTGGTCTAGCCTTTCGGTAAAGCTATCGTTGAAATCATTTATGCTAAATCCATAATCATATGTACGATAGTTGTCTCTTTCTGCGGCATTCTGAATTAAGGCCTTCAGGTTGTTTATTCTCGGTATCAGATTCTCAGGGTTAAATTGATCATTGAGTAATCCGTAAATGATTTGCGAATACGCCTCTCTATATTTATCAATAGCCAAAATACGCTTTACTAGTGGTCGGTTACTTTCTTGATCATACCAACTATAAATGTCAATTTCGGCCCAATCAACATTAAAGAAGTCAATACCCAAGGTGTTGTCTAAGTCAAAAGGGATGTAATAAAACTTTCCATCGTCCGGATTATCGTAGAGATAGAAGTTGTTTTTATTCATGCCATAGTTGTCCCAATGTGCGATCAATGTTTCAACTGCCAAGGCCTTTAAAAAACTATTAACGTCAAAAATGCCAGCTATTTGTGCTTGAAACTGTGCATCAGTAGTTTGATTTAAGACTTCAATGAATGTGACAAATCTAGAATAGTCATCCTCCTCCTCATTAATCTTAAGTTCATAATTTCTACGACCGTATATATTTTCTTTATAACTGTCTTGATTACTGCCTTTATAGTTAAGGTCCGCCGGATAGAGACATTTATACAAGTTGCCTGATTTATTGCCAAAATGCTCCTCTATAAACTCTTCGTCTATGTGCTCTATGTTGCTATAGAGGCCATAATATTCATCATTAATATAGAGTTCGACATGATTGGCTCTAGGCGAAGGAATCTCCAGACTGTTCATGATATCCCAACAAATTTTTGAGCGAACCATCGATGGGTCGTTATGCTCGCCATTGAGGTTGAGTTTTTCAAACCCATCCAGATCTCTCCCTTTTTCAAAAGAATTGAAAGAAACTTTAAATGATTTTTTGGCGGACGATCGTGAGGTGTTTCCTCTTAGTCGAAATCCAATATTTTTCTCATCAGCAGTAAATGAACTGGAATTAAACTTAAAGTCAGCAGAAAACTCTTCATCACTGTCTTTATTGGCAGGGTCGAGAATAAAATCTAAATTATCTTGATTAATGGTTATCTCGACCATAGGTATGTCCCCATCATCGAATAATCCCGATGGATCCGGTAGTTGAGGTTGAGCAATAATACAAAGAGGAAAAAAAAATACGAAGAGTAATGGGAACTTCACTGGGTTTTCTTTAGTTTAACTACAAATTAATTACTTACTCTTTACTTGCAACCCTGACCCATGATAAATGTGTCAGGGTTTTTTATTTTTAAGTGGCTTCATAGGTTTATGCCACCAATAAAAAATTAAGAAATGGGTTATTCTTTTGCTTCGGCTAAATTAGTAATTCAAATTTTTCGTAAGATGAAGAGCATTCGTTTTTGGTTACCTGCATTAATTAGTTTATCACTTGTTCTTGTGATTGCTATGGTGTCCATTTTTTCCTATCAAAGCTTTAAGTCGTCACTTGAGGAACGAGTTTTACTTCAACTAACGTCTATTAAAAAACTAAAACGAGTACAAATTGAAAAACACATTGAGCGGCAATGGTTGCTATTTGATTCGGGCGATTTAAGCGGGAGGAAATTTATGACCAATCAAAAGTTTATCGATGTGATTTCAAACGACTTCCGAAGGGAATGTATAGGTAAATTCTTGCTTGGGAATCCTTCACCATCAGGAATTTACGACCTGACTAACTGTAACGCAGAAGGCTCAACGTCCATTCTTTTCTTTAAATCTATCAAAAAAGATTCGGTGTTATTTAAGCTGCTTGATTTTGGCCCTATTCAGGAAATACTTCTCGAAAGAACGGGAATGGGTCAGAGCGGTGAGTCCTACTTGGTTGGTGCCGATTATAGTTTGAGATCAAAGTCGAGGTTTTTTCCCAGCAAAGTGCCATCCCTGATTGAGGTGAAAACGAGAGGTGCGTTAGCGGCGCTGAGGGGTGAAAACGGGCATGATATTATAGAAGATTATCGAGGCATAAATGTATACAGCGCTTACCATAAGCTGGAAAATCCCTATTTAAATTGGGCCATTTTATCCGAAATTGATTTAGATGAGGTTGCTGTTCCATTGACAGCTATGCGAAATAGACTTATACTGATCGGTATTATTTCATTGATAATAGTGGGGATTGCGTCTTTGCTTTTATCAAATTTGCTTCTAAAACCGCTCCTTATTTTTCGTGCCAGATTAGTTGGCATGGCACATGGCAACTTTGAAGAAGTTATTGCGACAAATAGCCAATTACTGGAGCTTTCTGATATTTTTACGGCATTAAACAAGCTACAACTATCTATAAAACAGGCCATCATTTTTTGTACAGAGATCAGTAACATGAATCTTGATGCGCAATACAATTTGGCTGGTCAATATGACGAACTGGGTAAGTCTTTATTAAAGATGCAGGGAAAGCTAGTGGAGTATGATCGCTTGGAAAGGGCGAATAAGATACGGTCAAAGTCAGCCCTCATTGAAGGGCAGGAAAAAGAAAGAAAGCGGTTGTCTCAAGAATTGCATGACGGATTAGGACCTTTGCTTACCACTTTGAAGTTTAGGTTGGAAAACTTAAGGATAGAGGAAAAAGAATTGACAAGTATTAAAGTGATGGTTGACGAGACCATTCAAGAAGTAAGAAACATGTCCTATAATTTGATGCCTCTAGCTTTATCCGACTTTGGCGTAGGAGTAGCTCTTAAACGTTACGTTGATTTAAATAACCAAAGCACTGGTTTCTACATCTTATTTCAAGATGAACTAGCAGCGAACGACTCTAAGCTTAATGATCAAATTAATATTGGGCTTTTTCGTATCTGTCAGGAATTGATCAACAATGCTATAAAACATTCGAAGGGGAGCACTATTGCTTTAACGATAACAGAATTTAATGATAAGGTATCCCTCTATTATCAAGATGATGGGATTGGGATAAAAAATGTTAAAACAAGGGAAGGATTTGGGATAAGAAACATCAAAGAAAGGGTAGAGGTGTTAAGCGGGGAGATTGTATTTACTTCGCATGGAGGAACGCAAGTAGAAATAGAAATCCCATTAGGCTGATGAAAAAAATTAGTATCGCGATCATTGACGACCATCAATTATTTAGAGAGGGACTGCTATCATTATTGTCTGCCGCCGAAGACGATTACTGTTTAATTGGGTCATTCAACAGTGGCATATTATTTTTTGAGTTTCTAGAGCAGAATGTATTGCCTGATATTTTGCTCTTAGATATAAACATGCCTGAAATGGATGGGTTTTCAGTTATTCAAAAGATAAAAAAGAGGAAACTGAAAATGAAAATTATCGTCTTGTCTATGCATGACGATGGAAGTTATATTTTGAAAGCTGCCCGAAATGGAGCAGATGGCTACCTACTAAAAAATGTAGATGCAGCCGAACTGCGACAAGCCATTTTTAAAGTCTATGATGGTGTGAAATACTTCTCTTCTGAGGTTTCAAGTAGAATGTTTGATATACTATCCTTAGAAGGTATTATGCCATCTAAGTTGACACCAAAAGAAAATGAAGTGCTTCAACTCATTTCAAAAGGGCTTACAACCAAAGAAATAGCTGTCAAGCTTTTTGTTAGTAGTCGCACCATTGAGACGCACAGACTTAATATGATGAAAAAGCTCAGTGTTAAGAACTCTGCGGAGCTAATAAGTACGGCCATGAAATTGAATTTAATCAAATAAAGCTCACCCAATTTCGAACCCACATTATTCGGGCTAAGTATAAGTACTTAGAAAAAAATACCAATTTATTAGGAGTAGAAGAGGCAATTGCTAACCGTTTATATAATCAGGAATAACACTTAAATTTTCGGATTATGAAAAATGGGCTTTTGATTATCGCATTAACAATTGGAACGTTAACCATGGCTAATGGTCAAACGAGAAATGACCTCAAAGGGCCACAAGCAAAGAACTACAAGCCTTGGATGAATAAAACGCTACCGACAACTATAGTCACAAATGATAAGAAAAATTTGAAAGGGCCAGAAGCTAAAAATTTCAAAGCCTGGAAAGATGAGCGAGAGTTTACCGAACAAGTCGTTGTTTTTGGAGACTCAAAACCAAAATTAAAGGGACCAGAAGCAAAGAATTATAAGCCTTGGAGAGACTGAAGATAGTGTTTTTAAGTTGATCTGAAATTGAAAAAGAGAAGGCATTTCGCAAGGAACGCCTTTTTATTTTACACCCCCAATTCGTAAAATAGATTGGGGATCGTATGTGACTTTGGATGCACTTATCAACGCGCAAAACGCAAGCTCAGGACCTTGCTTAGCCAGCGCCAAATGATTGTTGAAGTCCACGAGTCCATGATCAAAGTCAGCACCCTGTCGCATGAAGGCACTTCCTTTCAGTTTATTTTGCCAGCGTATCAGGGATAGTTGCCTGAAACTCTGCACAATTTTAATGCTGGCGTCACTCCCAACTCGATCGGCAGGCTCATTATGAAATTTTTGCTAAAGACGTTTAATGAAAATCAATCATCTTCAAACCCAGATCATTGTTATTCTCAAATTAATTCAAATTACTGTTAACTGAATTTTCCTAAAATTAATTCAATGCACTTTACTGTAAGCAGATTGAAGTAATTTGTTAATTGCAACTAAATACAGTTACTTTATGTTGTGTCCAAGAAGGAAAAGCTGATCCAAAGGTTTTTAAGTATGCCATCCGATTTTCATTATAACGAGATGGTGTAACTGCTGGCGTACCATGGGTTCAACGAAGTTAAAAAAGGAAAGACATCTGGTTCAAGAGTAAAATTTGAATCGCTAAAAGGTATTCCTATCATTCTTCATAAACCTCATCCAACAGGAATTATGAAAAAGTATCAGCTTAAACAAATACAAGAAATATTAGCTTTATGAAATATCTAGAATACAAGAGCTACACTGGTACAATAGAATATAGCCCAGAGGACAATCTAATGTATGGTAAGGTTTTGGGCATAAGGGGATTATTGTCCTATGAGGGTGAAACAGGCATGTCTTTAGAGCAGGATTTTAAAGATGTGATTGATATGTATTTATCAGATTGTAACGAAAAAGGAATAGCTCCAGAGAAACCTTTTAAAGGAAGCTTTAATGTGAGAATTCCTGCTACTTTGCATCAAAAAGCGGCATTATTAGCGCAAGAGGAAAATACATCCTTAAACAGCTTTGTGGCAGAAGCAATCAGATCAAGAGTTACTGAAGTATAAATTATCCTTCAAGAAAATGATAAATAGATCAGTAAGTTTAAAAAA
>JBLIIJ010000081.1:0-17883 GCA_047635055.1 Cyclobacteriaceae bacterium
ATTCTTGGTTTTCTTGGAGGAGACGAACAACTCAAATTTGAAAACGAACGATCATACAGCGTATGGACGAAGGGGGCTCAAAGCTTATACTTTGAGGATGTTTTCATCGAAAAATAAAAGCTGGTAATAGGCGCTATCGGTTATATGCCTAGCCAGCCGCACCAAAGTGCTTTCTGGCTGGTTTTAGTGCAAACATCACCGTGAATCTGCCACTGGGAAAGGGCGATACTTTCTACCAAGTGCAGCCTACGCGGCGCGGCTCGCAGGATTTTTATCTTTTGGAGCGCAGTGCTACGTTGAACCCAGCCTGCGGCAGGCAGGCGTTGTAAACTTCCCATTACCGGGCGCGACACATTTCACTAGATTGTGCCTCTTACAAGCTGTGGGTCGAGCCGCGTAGGCATACAACCGACAGCTGAACGTTAGGCAACATAGAAAAAGATGATTGAAAAAGAAAAAGGAAAAGAACATCTTGATAAAGATTTTCTTGAGGAATTAAAGCACAAAATTTGGTCTACTAAGGGAACACGATTTACAGCTGACACAAGATTAAAAATCATTGCAAATTATTCAACATTAGGAATAAGTTTTTTATCATCTTATTTGATTATTTTTGGATTAGTAGCAGTTTATAACTTATACAACATAAATGCAATTAATCCGAATCTAATAGCATTTACAATAACTGCTCTTTCAATAGTTGTTCTAGTTTTTTCATTATTAGAAAACGCAAAGAACTTTGGAGTAAAAGCGAAAAATTTTCACGATTGTGCACTTGACCTTGCTGATCTCTATAATGAATTGCAAAATTACAAATCATATGAAAGAGAATCTACCGAAAAGGAAAAAATGGATTTCTGCTTCAAATTACAAAAGGAATATCAGAATATTTTGAGAAGATATGAAAATCATATTCCGATTGACAATAAAAAATTCAGATTAAATCATCCTGACTATTACAAAATTAAATGGCACGAATGGATTACTACTCCAGTTACTTATTTTATAAAGACAAAATTGATTTATCTAATTATGATGATAGTTCCTGGATTAATCTTATTATCGATTATAAAAAAAGTTGCATAACACCATGTAAAAAAAATAGCTGGGATAGTGGCAAAACTGTAGCTGCACCTCTCCTAGTTAAGGCGTCAATCCTTTGGATTGACTAGCACGGAGGAAGGAATTTGCAAGTCAATCCAAAGGATTGACTAAGTGGTCGAAAGACAGTGTCTTGTTTCAAAATCGCTACAGTTTTCTCTCTTAACGTTGTATGGTATTACGTTATCCAAATAAATCTCCCTTACTATGAGCGCCAATATCTCACAAAATTTCGTGTTTCATGACGAGTTTATGAAAATAAATAAGTCCTTTGAGAACCAATTAGATATACGCTGTTTAGACTTGCATTCTATGAATTTGGCTCTGACTAATCTGCCAGAAATGAAACAAGTGAATGTTCCTTCAATTTACATTTCTTACTTCCTAAAGAAATCACCAACCGAACTTCAGAACCAACTGGCTTCTTACACAAAAGATAATGTTCAGTCAATCTTATCGAGAACAAACAACTATTTCGCTCAGAACATATTGCACTTAGCAGAAGAACACCTTAATCACGGAATCATTCTGTTAAAATCAATTCGAGCATTGTCGTCTACCAACGTCAGTTCTAGCATTTTCAATGGTCACTTAGAACGAGAGAAAAATAAGAAACGATTATTCGGACAGCTAGCTAAAAACATTCAAGAAGTTATCGCCAAAATAGATGGTAGCATAATTCCAAAAGATGCTTCATATTACTCTTACTTAACAAACTATATAACCCTTAGAAATTGCTTTACGCATCGATCTGGAACAATTACTGAAACAGAAAATGATCTAGAAATTAGATTACCATATATAAGCGAAGAACAAATAAGTGCGGTCAAAGAATCGAAATCACCAACCTCAATTAATCCGCAAACGATAGTCAGGAAATGGGATTTAGATGATAAAATAGAATTGACTTTACATGAAGTAGAAGGATTGTCATTCGGACTGCTTAAAACTGTAAGCCAGATTCTTCGGGACATGTACAAGGCTGCTGAAAAACATGTTGAACAACTAGCGAAGAAATAAACGCCATACAACAAGGTCTGATATCCCATGGCGGTTTAGAGGTGAGATTAGCTTTGCTGCTTTCTGTCAGCACCGGAAAAATCTCCGATTTTTCACATTGGATGAAAAAGGTATGATGAAAAATCGGAGATTTTTCCTACTTTGAATCCGACACTTTATCTTACACCAACGCCACATGGGATAGACAGGTGTTAGCGATAACTCTTATGTGACTCTTATGTGACTGAGTTGAAATTATATTGTCTATCTTTATTCTAAGCAACATTTCAATGTGACTAATGAGCGATAGAGAAATAAATATTCTTCTTAGCGAACTTCGCTCCTTTCCAAATGAGACGGAATGGGTAGAATTTAAAAGAAACAATGATGAAGAACTCGGCGAATATATTTCAGCGCTATCTAACTCTGCATGTTTACACGATAAAACGCATGGATATATAGTCTTCGGTATAGACGACAAAACTCACAGGGTAGTAGGAACAGATTTCACAGTTGACAAAAAAGGGAAAGGGAACGAAGACCTTATCCCTTGGCTAACACGTTCACTTAACCCTAAAATTCATTTCGATCACTATACCCTTGATCATCCTGATGGAAAAGTAGTGATTTTTAGAATTCGTGCAACAGCTAATACACCTGTAACTTTTTTGAGTAACGCATATATTAGGATTGGCTCTTACAAAAAAAAGCTTTCCGAGTTCCCTGAAAAAGAAAGACTTATTTGGACGAAAGAACCATCAATCGGTTTTGAGAAAGAAAATGCAATTGAAGGATTGAGCAATGATGAGGTCTTGAAGTTAATAGACTACCCTGGCTATTTTGATATGATGAATCTTCCATTACCTTCCAATAAGAATGGAATAATCGAAAAACTCACTCAAGAAAAACTCATTCAATTATCTAATTCTAGATATTCAATAACGAATCTAGGGGCTATTTTATTCGCTAAAGATTTAGAACAATTTGAATCTTTGAATAGAAAAGCGATAAGAGTTATCATATATGCAGGTAAGAATAAATTAAAAACCAAAAAGGAACAAAAAGGACAAAAGGGATATGCAAACGGATTTGACGGACTCATCAATTATATTGATGATCAACTCCCTTCAAATGAAGTCATTGATACCTTGAGAAAGGAAGTCAAAATGTATCCCAAGTTAGCAATAAGGGAACTTGTCGCTAATGCTATCATACACCAAGATTTTTCGGTTTCAGGAACAGGCCCCATGGTCGAGATTTATTCTGACAGAATAGAAATCACTAATCCTGGTAAACCCTTAATTAGTACATTAAGGTTTGTTGATCATAATCCTCAATCTAGAAATGAGAAACTTGCCCAGTTTATGAGAAGGCTTAATATTTGTGAAGAAAGAGGTAGTGGAATCGACAAAGTACTTTTCGAATGTGAAGTTTATCAATTACCAGCGCCTAAATTTATAGAAGGTGATAATTATACTCGAATTATCATGTATGCTCACAAAACATTGAGACAAATGGATAAAGAAGATAAAATCAGAGCTACTTATCTTCATAGTTGCTTGAAAATTGTGTCCGGAGAATACATGACTAATCAAACCTTAAGGGATAGATTTGGTATAGAAGAAAAAAATTATTCGATGGCTTCAAGGATAATTTCTGAATCTATCAAGTCTGGTATGGTTAAAGATTATGACCCGGAAAGTAGCTCAAAAAAACATGCAAAATATGTGCCTTTTTGGCACTAGTTTATGTGACTCTAATGTAACCTGACACTTTAAAACGTCGTTTAAATAGAATTTAGACCTATTCTTATGTGACTGAACAATATCGCTAACGCTGTATATAGCAAATAGGGCGTTCGGTGGTTTACGAAAGTCAGTGCTATTTACAAACACCGCCAAATCGTTGATTTGGCTTTTAAAATGAACAAGATAAAAACAAAATACAACGATTTGGCTCAGTGCAAACTCGAAAGTTCATCGCTTTCTATTCAGCTACAATTCATATATTTAACGTTAGCGGACAGCACTCGAAACTTCATCAATGAAAGCTATTATCCTAATTTCCTTATCGACATTACTTTCTGCATGCCCGATTAATAAATATCAGCTAGCCGGAGACAACAAGGATTTCTTGATTAATCAAATAGATAAATTCTCACAAGAAGGTCATATCTCCTCAAAACCAATCTTGGTAGTTGATAGTATTGAATATGTTAAATCAAGAAAGATAAACCTTCAAGAAACCAACTTAACAAAGGAAAGGATCAAAGAAATCGAACTCCTCAAGAAAGATCCTGCAATTCGAATTTTCGGAAACGCAGGTAAACGTGGAGTTTTAGTAATAACATCCAAATCAGCAGAAGGTGAATAAAAAATTTACTCCTGACTATTTCGGTTGGATATTGCTGTTTCTCTTAGATATCTGTCTAGCTCTTTTCTGGTTGTGGCTTGCCAACCAAGGTTTTAACGCTGATCGAGAATATACATTTGACCTTGGGGGATATTCATTGGCATTTATTGCTATGGTCTTGTTCATTTGCAACATTTACGAAATTTGGATTCTGTTAAGATTTTTGCTTGTCGAACTCGGACGAACAATTGAATTTGACGAATCAACCCGAAAATTGCATATTTCTCATAATGCATCAACTAGGTCGTTTCAAATCAACGAACTGAAAGAAGTAATTTTTTCAGAAAGACGAATCGGAACTAGAACTCCAACGGCACACTTGTCATATTCACAACTGAATTTCAGATCAACTGAACCACTTTTAATAACATCATTCGTACTTAATACAGAAAAACTCAACAAGCTATTGGGGAATGGTAGCTTCAAACGAACAACTCAGAACAGGAAATTTTTTGAAGGAATACGGCTATAATAGCCGTCTGCTAACAAACTATCATCCATAAGCTTACTGAGCTTATGCCAATCCGTACAACAAGTTGCTCCAAACTTCGCTTATCCGAGACCATTGGTACCAGCCATGTTCCTAGACTATTTGAGAAATATAGCAAGACATAGAACGTCACTCCAGATAAATGAATACCCCTTCAACTAAACACCTTAATTTTACAAAAACAGATTTTCGAATACATCAATGATCCAGCCAATCACTACTTTAGAGGCAAGTAGTTCAACACATAAACAGCTCATTTTTAACTTTAAAGCGGATATATCCAAGGTCAATATTTTTGAAAATCTCAACAACCCATTTGGCTCATTTATACCTGAAATTGCTCGTGTAGCCGCGGAAGAATTCCAGCAATTCATCGCTTCAGAATATCAAGACTGGAAGCATGGTTTTGGTCTCCAGAAAGGAAAAATGTTTGGCATTCTCGTGGTTCGAAAATCAGACCAGTCTTATGGCTATTTAGGAACAGTTTCAGGGAAAATACCGAGCAATGCCGCAAGCAGTAGATTTGTCCCCTCCACCTTTGATGACGCAGTGGACGACTTTTTTATTAATAGAGGAATGACAGAGTTGACCGAAATCGGTAGTAGCATTAGCAAGTCCGATAATGACGCTGAAATAACCTTGATGAAAGAAAAAAGGAAGCAAAAATCCTTGGCCATACAACAACAACTTTTTGAGAATTATCGGTTTTTGAACCTCTTGGGAGTGGAGAAGAATGTGTTAGAAATATTCCAGCAATCTTCACACGGAAATCCGCCTTCCGCTGCTGGTGAATGTACTGCGCCCAAATTATTGCATTATGCTTTTAAACATCACTTAAAACCCATTGCTTTAGCAGAGTTTTGGTGGGGAAATCCTGCCAAGAATAAAGAGCGAGCACACAAGATTTTCTACCCCGCCTGCAAAAACAAGTGTCGCCCAATTCTGGAATATATGCTGAATGATACGGCGTTATATAACCAAGCGAACGCACGTGATGAGGAAGAAAATTCTCCTCGGTCAGAGGATGAGGTTCCCGGAAATATACCTTCAGAAATGGAGAAGTATTTTGTCGACAAACACCAACGAAATCTCAGAGAATAAGAAACCCTAAGTCAAGGTGACTCGCTAATCCACCAAATTCGCATAGTAAATAAGTCATGTCGCTTGGCCGATCCTAATACTCAGACAAGATGAGCTTTTTTAAAAGGTTTAAGTAAACCACCATCCAAGCACAGACTGAATTTAAGCCTTCAAGTAACACAACTTTCACCCCCATTTGTATAGCATGTGCTCCGAGCTACATAGGCAAAGGCCCTACCGAAATACTGTATAGTAGACTTGAATCTTCGGTAAGAAGGCACTGTCTACTTTCTGAGTTTTGTTGGCCCAAAACATTCTGAACGTGTGCTTAATTGCCCATCTCAAGTAGCTTCGATATACAATATCTGTTGGCATTAATCAGATTTTGTAATTTCCGTCAATTTAATTTATCATTTAACGTAGGAACCCTTTGTGACCTACCGACAGCCTGCAACCACTGGGTTATGGTACGCTCACCTTCTCCAATATTAAGTACCTTAAGTTCAATACGCCTAACTGGGCAGAGACTAACATCCATAAGAGGCCGAAGCTGTTTGCAAGGCTATTGCGATCCAATACTTCATTAGATACTTAAAAAGTCCAGTTTAAGGATGTGAGATGGATATTGTGAATAATTAAAAGCTAAAGGTGATGAAAAATCTTATTCAGAATCAATCAACTAGGCTTAATAAGAAGTTAAACAAACAGCTTATAAATAATAAAGTGTTTTGTATTGGCTTACATAAAGCAGGAACGACTTCACTAGCTGATTTTTCACATAAATTTGAATTTTCTGTGACCCACTCTATAAGTTGGATTCACAATAATGATACATTCAATCGATTTAACTTTTTTTCTGATGGTCGCCATTTTGATAATATGAATGAGTTTGATTTTAAATGCCTGTATGATAGCTACCCAAATGCGAAATTTATTCTTCAGACTCGAGATCCAAAATCCTGATTGCTCTCAAAACTAAACCATGCTGGATGGAATGATAAGATGAATTTATTGGACAGATACTTTCCAAAATTGATGGAGCATTCTGAAAATTCGCTTTTAAAATTAAGAGAATGAAGGCCTCTCTGAAATCCAAAAGTTCACCGAATCATATAAAAGTCCATCAGGTAAAATATAAATTTAAGAATGGGAGAGAATGGCTGGTTCTTAGCAGACCGAGTCAAGCGCGTAAATAAAACAAAATACCAATCAATATCCATGTTTTTTTATATTCGCCGATCGCATGGCTTATATCGCAGACCTGAAATCTAAATGGAAAACTTCATTGACCTTATAAATATGGACCCCCAAGCAAAATTAAAAGTATGCAAAAAGGGGCACCTACTTCAACGCGCGGGAGATGCTAAAGCCTTCACTTTTTATGTCAAAAAAGGACTTTTAAGAAGTTATATTATTGACAGCAAAGGGAAAGAGCATATTTATATGTTTGCCCCAGAGAACTGGGTAATCGCCGATTTGGAGGCGTTGGAATTTAAGGAACCCGTACAACTTTTCATTGATTGCTTAGAAGACTCAGAGATCATTGTTTTCAATAAAGATGGTTTGTTCTCAGTAGATATGCCAAAAGAAAAAATAATAGAATACTCCCAGTTACTCTACAGAAGGATAGGAAAGTTGCAACGTCGAGTTCTTATGCTCATGGGTTCGCCAGCGGTCGATCGTTACCATTACTTTATGAACGCTTACCCGGCGTTACCCAATCGGGTTCCACAACACATGATTGCCACCTATTTAGGCATTACACCTCAAGCCCTTAGTACTATCAGAGGAAAAATAGCCCGTTCGAGTTGATCTCCACTCCTTTCTTCATCTAGATGAACGAATAGCAAAAATTAAATTTTGATCTTTGACATCTAACAATAGACTTATATGAGCAAAGAATATTCGAATAGTGAAATCACCATAAAATGGGAACCAAAACTTTGCCAGCATGCTGGCGTTTGCGTGAAGACTTTACCCAAAGTCTATAACCCCAAAGACACCCCTTGGATAAAAATGGAGCATGCTACTACAGCAGAATTGAAAGATCAAATTCATCAATGTCCCTCTGGAGCCTTAAGCTTTTCTATTAATGAATAAGCTAGGGAAGACGAAGATGTAACGTCATCTGACGAGTGGCCTTGGATAGAAGCGGCGGTTACTTCACCAAGCCATAAAGCAAGGTTTATTTTATAGAATAATTGAAAATAAGAAATTAAATAATATGGCATCAAACAACACGCACCAAAAATGGCCTGTCCTAAATTTCGATGAAATAAAAGATACGCTAGAAACACTCCACCAATGGCTTCAAATCGTAGGCAAGATTCGCTTAAAAACCATGCCTTGGCAAAATCACTCTTGGCATGTCGCCTTATACCTTAGTGCTCATGGATATTCCACACAAGGTATTCCTTATGAGGGACGTGTTTTTCAAATTGACTTTGACTTTGAGCAACACAAACTATTTATTCAATGCACCAACGAAGCAACGATAAGTATTGATCTTGTACCTATGACGGTGGCAGCTTTTCATACTGAATTGTTTCAAAAACTGAAACGCATCGGAATAAATGTAGACATTCATGGAAGCCCAAATGAAATGGACTCAGCCATTCCTTTTGTAGAGAATACAACAAACAAGTCTTATGACCCGAAAGCAGCGAACGCTATTTGGATGGCTATGCTAAAAGCCAATAATGTTTTCAGCCACTTTAGAAGTGAGTTTGTCGGCAAGTGTAGTCCCGTTCATCTTTTTTGGGGAGCATTTGATCTCGCCGTTACAAGATTTTCTGGTGAATCCGCACCCTTGCACAAAGGAGGCATGCCCAATATGCCTTTGGAGGTGATGCAGGAAGCCTACTCGCAGGAAGTAAGTAGCGCAGGCTTCTGGCCTGGGTCAAAAGATTCGCCTATGCCCGTATTCTATGCTTATGCTTATCCAAGTGACCCTCGTTTTGGCACACAAAAAGTCTTACCTAAGGAAGCTTTTTTTAGCGAAAAAATGGGAGAGTTTTTCTTAAAGTATGAAGACGTTCAGCAATCAGAAAATCCTGAAAAGACATTGTTTGATTTTCTTCAAACGACCTATGAGGCGGCAGTCAATACAACAAATTGGAAAAGAACTAAACTTGAAAAAAATCCTGTCTAAAGAAATGAAACTCCTAAAAGCGTAGATCGTCTCTACGCTTTTGTATTGTCCAATCCATACGCAGCGGAGTATTCGCGTTTTTTCGCTATTCCAAGTTGAATAAGCAATACTATTTTGAATAAGCTTATCTGTAATGAGTAAAAGTATTAAATCAAGTTTAATTGTCTTACACAAAGTGAATAAGGTGGTTTCAAGTTGAAAGCGCACATAACCAACTGTCTATTACTGAAAAGAGATTCTACAGATGTAGAATCTCCCAAAATATTAAATAAGGGTATCGCTGATCTAGAACATTCGCGAGTCTTGCAAGAAGAAAATCATAGACCTTCCATCGAGTCGTTCCCTATTTCCTACTTTTATTAAATAAAGATAAATATTGCCCTCACTCGCGAATATCACTTTTGAGTAAATTATTAGCTCAAAAGAGTTCAATTGCTTAACACCATCTACCGTTCCACTATTTGACGTTTGTATATAATGTTCGATCTCTGCGTTAGGCATATTCTCAAAATGGTCATTTACTTGACGTAAACTATTACATAGCGGCCATTCCATGGACGGTACACATTTTTCAAACTGCATAAGCTTTGCTCTCAAACATTTTGAATCAGACTCCTTCTTGGTGAACAAGCCCTATTTAGCGTCTGTCTTTAATATCCACAGGCTGCATGATGTTCATCGAAAAAATGCGCTGCTTCGGCAGACCGATTGCCACAAGGCAACTATACCTTTCTCTCTATCGCATGCCTTGATTGTGAAAATTCTAGATCAAACGCTGAGTTTATAGACAGACTCTATTTAGTGTCTCAGTAAAAGAGCCGAGAATGAGGTTTCTGGAAATTTAGTAAGTACGAAAAGAGTCAGAGACTCCCAGCGTAGCGTAAGAAGGTCAAACATATATGGAGACCAGTGGGCTGATTTTATCCAAGCCGTACTCAGCTTGTGTATTGACTGGGTAACATGCTATATCGGCTTTTGAATCTTTTAGAAAAGTAACTTCCACTAGATATCCCAACCCGATAGCAAACTTCAGCCACGTTCATATCTGTGGTACACAATAAATGTTTAGCATGACCCATTCGAAGATTCGAAATATAATGCCCGACTGAATCTCCATAGAGATACTTTACGCCTAATTGAAGCTTTTTAGGGCTTATCCCAAAATGCCTACTTAATTTAGGAATTGTTATCCTTGTCTCTATATTATCGATGATATACGCGCCCAACGAAGTGATTTGTGATAGCTCGGATTCACTAAGGGTAGACTGTGGACCAGCGCTCGAGATGTCGTCACTGTAAGCTTTGATCTGTGATGCCAACATATTAAGCACAGCCCCTTCGACAAGCAACCCTCCTACTAAGTCGACATCATTGTTCTGGCATACTATCGACGCATACTTTTCTGTTTCAGAATCAATCCTCCCAAGATGTCTATAAGAGCGATGCTGTGGTATCTTTTGGAAGATCTTGCCCACTTTTGAGTATATCCTTTTGGCATTCCTAATATCCTGCCTTCCTAATGACTTTGTGTCAACTATTATAAAAGCTATTTCAAGAGGAACATTTGCAGGAAAGATGGTTTGACCAGAAGTTTCGGGACTTCCTCTGAGGATCATATTTTGATTCTGTAGTATCTTGACAAACTCGTCTTGATCGCCAAACCGATGAAGAAAATGTCCTTTTACGATATAGCAAAAATAATATGGCTTATCCTCTGATAAGCCCAGGACAACCTTAAAATCTGAAAAGAAGGTAACATTATATATCCACACCGATAACCCGTCAAATATTCGATAAGAACTGATAAATCCCTTGGCTTTGTCATTATCCATGGTAATCGTTGAAGCGTCATTACTCTCATCTAGCTCCGCGTTAAAATGTACAGCCATCTCCCTAACATGATCTGAACTTGGATTTTCTACTAGGTTTAGCATTTTTCGCTTTTAACAAAATTCAATAAGAATGCTCGGTAAGGTGAACTTAAAACCGTAGAAAGCTAGTCTTTATGGTAATAATCGTACCAAATGAGTCAGCGCCTAACTGGGTAAGCTTGCGCTAGGGATAGGTTGTAGCTCCGTATTTATATCTCCTAAACCACACGCTCAGACATTTATAGATTCAAAACTCAAAATAAAAAAATTACCTTGGCTGAAACTCAGGACCAGATTGAATTCCGCTGCTCAATTAGATTTGGTGATGATTACATCGAATAAAAAACAATTATCCGGCTTCATGCCTCAAGAGCTTACGCCAAGATTCTTGAATATTACCTAGATGGGGTTAGCAATAGGAGATGACAATTTTATGCTATACACACCCGCAAATCGCATTGGGTTTTTGTATCCAGTGCGTCATTTCAAGACTCGATTTGCAAAGGCTTCTTTGTAAACTCTACCAATTGGCAAGTGCTGGCCGTTTTCCATCGTCACGCTGTTTCCGGAGATTCTTTTAACCAAAGAGATATTGACCATATATGACTTGTGAACTTGGATGAAAATTGTCGGGTCCAAAAAACCAAGCCAATATTTCAGCGATTCTGAGGAGAGATGCTTTTTTTCTGCTAGGTGGATTTCGGTGTAGTCACCATCTGATTTGATGAATTGTACTTCATTGATGATGATCTTCAAATGTTCATAGCCGGATTTTATAAATATTTCCTTTGGATAGTTTTCCTGTGTTTTAGCTAAGGCTGGCTCCTGAATAAGAGGTATCAGTTTTTGCGCCTTATTCACTGCCTGTACAAACCTGTCAAACGCAAAAGGCTTGAGCAGATAGTCCGCCACATCATACTCATAACTTTCAAGCGCAAATTCTGAATAAGCCGTGGTTAGAATGACTTTCGGAGACACAGGTTTCAGCTTCAAAAATTCCATTCCCGATATTTTTGGAAGATGAATGTCTAGAAATATTAAATCTATAGCGGTGGTATTTAATAAGTTAAGCGCTTTTAAAGGATCTGAAAAGACCCCTACTAATTCCAAAAAGCCATAATCCGTAATAAACTTTTGAAGTATTCTTTGGGCGGGAGCCTGGTCTTCTACAATGATACAAGTCATGAAATGGTCGATAAGCTCATGGATAACCTTACGCGATATTGACAGTCAACCTGCTCAATAGTCAATGTATGGGCATTGGGATAAAGAAATTCGAGTCTTTTTTTAACATTGACCAATCCAATGCCACTTTCCGTTGAGTTGCCTGAATCTCCCGCCTCAAGACCATTGGTACATTCAAAATACAACTCCTTTTGATTGAGTGTTATTAAAATATTGATATCAATATTTTCCGCTTGCTTGGCACTGTGCTTGAAGGCATTTTCTACAAAGACCATCAAAATTAATGGTGCAATCTGCAGGTGATTTGTGGGCATTTCCGAGATATCAAACCTTACCTTTCCTCTCCCCTCAATTTGCATTTCATAAAGTCGAATGACATTTTCCAACTGAGCGGTTTCCTTTATCAAAGGCACAAATTCATTTTTGCATTCATACAGCATATACCTCAATACATCAGACATCTCCAAGATAATTTGAGGTGTTTTTGGAGAGTTTTCAAGTGCGTATGAATAAAGATTATTCAGATTATTAAACAGAAAGTGCGGGTTGAGTTGAGATTTCAGAAACCTTAATTCACTTTCCTCTACAGAAGCTTTGAGTTCTTCCATTTGCAGTTGCTTTCGCATGATATCCCAGGCGAGTTTTAACCCTGAAAGTATGATGATGATTGGAAGTACGTCAGCGAGGGTATAAATGATTTTTCCGAATCGCTTACCTCTGTAGTCCGGGAAGTAAATGCGCTCTAATATTAGTTCCTCTATTAAAATTGCGCCGATAATGAGCAATACTAACAAGCTGAAAAATTGCCAAAACTTTCGTTGATAGAGAAACTGAGGGAGCAATTTGTAATTGATAAAGGCGGCCGCCATCGTATAATTAATAAAAAACACCACTTCGAATTGTTCAATTTTCGGTGGTTCTCCATGCTCTCGGTTGGCATCAATGGCAAAAATAAAAAACACCGTAAGATGAAGAATTGCCTGAAAAGGTATTTCCCATTTGGAAAAAGACAGTTTTTGTTGGAGGTCTACCACGCTTCAATGTTACATGGAATCCATGATAAATTTCAAACAATCAGGTTAGCAACTTGATTAATAGGCCGAACGACAACAAGTGTCCCCTGAACGCCACAATTACTCATTTTGAAAACCCCAATGCTGTTTGGCGGAAAAGAATGGTTGTTCAAAGAGTTTTTTAGTAATCGGTTATTGGGGTCCGTTCCTTTGCACAATCATAAAAAAGAACGCCAGAAGATGAATCGACTCCTCCCACTTGCATGTATTATTTTTTCATTAAGTGTTCATGCTCAAGTAACCAAGGTTATCACAGGAACGGTCATAGAAAATGAAGGGAATATACCCGTGGAATTCGCTACAGTGGCCTTGATGGATCCAGTATCGAATAAGCCTATTTCTGGAGCGACGACAACAATTGACGGTACGTTTAGTCTCCGCACTGAGGTGGAAAAGTTTTATGTGGAGGTGAGTTTTATTGGTTTTGAAAAGCAAATAATCAAAGATTTTGAAAACGCAGGACGCAAAATCGATTTGGGAATCATAAGACTGAACGTAAATCAACAACAGCTGGCGGCTATCGTGATAGAAGGAGAGAAATCTTCTACAGAATTTAGACTAGACAAGCGGGTTTTCAATGTTGGGTCTGACCTGAGCAGCAAAGGCGCCTCTGCACTCGATGTACTTACGAATGTGCCATCTGTCAATGTGAATATTGAAGGTCAGGTAAGCCTGCGAGGAAGTACAGGCGTGCAAATACTTATCAATGGCAAACCCTCTGTACTTACGTCAAGTGATAACGGCAATGCATTGGGTAGCATCACCGCAGATATGATCGAAAAAGTAGAGGTGATTACCAATCCATCAGCAAAATATGAAGCTGAGGGTACTTCTGGCATCATCAATATTATTTTGAAAAAAGAAGAGAAGAAAGGAACGAACGGCTCCATCTCTTTAAACACTGGTGCGCCACACAATCATAGTGTCGGGCTGAGTCTCAATCATCGCGCGGAAAAATTTAATCTGTTTTCACAATTCGGCGTGGGCTATAGAGAGTTGCCGCAATACAACGAAGCTATTAATCAGAACTTTCTGACTGATACCATCATCCACTCGGCAGGTACGGAATACCGCAATGAGTTTTTCTACAATGTGATCGTTGGTGCCGATTATTACATCAATGACAACAATGTGATCACCCTTTCGGGAAACTATACTTTGGAGTTAGAAGACCAGCCCTCCAAGACCAATTTTCAATTAGTCAATGAAGGCGTGGTGTTATCAGAATGGGAGCGAAATGAGTCCACAGAAGCTAGCAACCCCAAATATCAGTTTGACCTTCAGTATAAAAAAGATTTTGCGGATCACAAAGAGCATGATTTGTTGGTCTCCGCTGTGGGGAGTTATTTTGCCAAAGATCAATCCTCCGATTTTACAGACAATACATTATCTGGCCAATCCGAAAAGGATGCCTTACAAAAAACCGCTACGGAATTTGGTGAGAGACAGTACACCTTTAAAGTCGATTATACTCAACCATTTTTCGACTCGTTCTCTCTTGAAACCGGCGCTCAATATTTGATAAATGATGTTGGCAATGATTTTATGGTCCAAAATTTGGAAAATACGGTATGGATAGTAGATCAAAACCAGACGAACAATTTTGAGTTTGACCAAAAGGTACTGGGCGTTTACAGTACAGTCGCCTACGAACAGGACAAATGGGGCGTTAAAGTAGGATTGAGAGTAGAAAATACGGAATTACAAACACTCCTTACGAATACCGATGAGGCCAACGATCGGAATTACACCAATTTTTTTCCAACCTTTCATTCTTCCTTCAAGCTAACACCGCGTATATCATTGCAAGGAGGCTATTCCAAAAGAATATACCGACCTAGACTTTGGGACCTCAATCCATTTTTCAACATTAGAAACAACTTTAGCATAAGACAGGGAAATCCTGATTTAATGCCCGAATTCACGGACTCCTTTGAGGTTGGAACCGTTTACAATGCTGACAAAATATCGATGAATTTCGCGGTTTATCATCGATATACCACTGGAGTGATTGAACGGATTTCTATTTTTGAAAATAATGTGAGCACGTCAAGACCTGAGAATATAGGAACGACCAACGCCACGGGTATTGAGTTTAATTCCAAATATGATCCGGTAAAATGGTTAACAGCCATGCTTGATTTTAATTACAACTATTTTGATCGAAAGGGTGCATTAGAGGGAAATGTGATTGATTTTAGCGCAAACCAATGGTCAACCAAGTTGAACACTCGATTCAAATTACCTGCCGACTTTGATATAGAGATTACTGGTCGATATCAGTCTAGCTATCAGACAGTCCAAGGATCGGTTTCAGATATGATTTTCTTTGACTTAGGCGCTAGAAAAAAGATTCTCAAAGGTAGAGGCGTAATTTATTCCAGTGTCCGAGATTTATTTATTGGAAGAGTCAATGAAAGCACGGTACTTCAACAAGACTTCTATCTATACAATCAGCGATATAGAGGACGTTTTTTCGTTCTAGGAATGAGCTATGGTTTTGGAAAAGGGGAAGCCATGACCTATACCGGAGGAAGACGTTAGTCTTTAGCCGTGTAATTGGAAATAAAGCCCTTAAAAGGTTGATAACGTTACGTTCTTACAGGAAATTCAAGACAAAGGCTCATCATATCATGATTGGGTTGTCGTAATTCAACTCCCTCAGGGTCACCTGTAAGGGACGCTGAAGATTGAGTAAGGGAGCATAAAATCTCAGCGTTCTCTGCGAGTAACTCTGAGCGGGTAAAATGAAATCATGCAGAAGGACGGCTCACGAAAACTTTTCTTTATGCTGAAGTCCTCCTCTGCGCGACTCCTTTCCTTTGATCTCTAGCGCAAATAAAAGCAGTGACTTCTCATCTGTTTAGCGCCTGTAAAACACAAAGCTTGTTAAAAGAGACAAAATATCTGACCTACGGTGTGCGGTTTTTGTTGTATGCTTAGTTGCTATGCTGCATAAAACCGAACCAAAAAGTAAATGATAAAAAGCCTTCTACTTACACCCTTTCAAAAATTCTATAAATCTGAGAGTTTCGCTGGAATATTACTTTTTGGAGCGACAATTATTGCGCTAATTTGGGCGAACTCCCCATATGGCGCATATTATGAAAGTTTATGGCAATACAAAATTGGAATATCGTTTGGAGGTTTTGAATTAAAAAAACCATTAATCCTCTGGATAAATGATGGTTTAATGTCTGTCTTCTTCTTTTTAATTGGCTTAGAACTAAAAAGAGAATTACTTATCGGAGAAATAAATACGGTAAAAAAAGCAGCTTTTCCCCTTATTGCTGCTTTAGGTGGAGTTTTAGTGCCTATTGGTCTCTACTTATTTTTAAATCAAAACCCCGATACGACAAAAGGTTGGGGAATTCCAATGGCAACAGATATTGCTTTTGCATTGGCCATTCTAAGTACATTAGGAAAAAGAGTTCCTCTAAGCCTTAAAATATTTTTAACCGCATTTGCTATTATCGACGATATCGCAGCGGTGCTCGTCATTGCTGTATTCTATAGTGTAAGTATAAATTGGAGCTATATGCTGTATGCAAGCATGCTTATTTCCTTTTTAGCATTGCTCTATTACAAAAAGAAATACTCATTCACACTAGGTATTATTTTAGCCATCATTATTTGGTTCTTATTTTTAAAATCTGGGGTGCACCCTACCATTGCAGGTGTACTTTTAGCATTTACAATTCCAATAAAAAGAAGACTTAACAGAAAATCATTTTCAACACAACTTAGCGCTATTGCTAATAAAATTGTGACTGTATCTGATGATGAAAAACATTTACTCACCAACAGTGAATTAAAAAACATAGGTGATTTAAAAGATTTAACTTTTGAAGTCAGCTCACCTTTACAACACCTCGAACATAAACTTCATGGGTTAATTGCTTACTTCGTCTTGCCTGTATTTGCCTTTGCAAATGCTGGAGTTGTCATTGGCTTAGATCATGATTTTGATTTTTCATTAATGGCGAACATTGCCATTAGTTTATTCATCGGAAAATTTGTTGGCGTTGCATTATTTTCTTACTTGGGAATTAAGGCTAAAATCACTGAATTACCACGAGGTGTAAGATTTAAGCAAATATTAGGAATTTCAGCCATTGCTGGGGTGGGTTTTACAATGTCAATTTTTATAGACAATCTGGCCTTTTATGGTGATATAGTAAGCATCGATTCAGCAAAAGTTGGCATTATTATAGGCTCACTAATTTCAGGAATTGTTGGCTATCTAATTATAAGGTTACCAAGTAAATAAAGATTGATTGTTAGCCTACAACATAAGGATAACGCCACATCGCATAGTGTCTAAAACACCTAGGTAGTCTGGGGGAATTAATTATTCAAAGTGCACTTAATCATCTATCCACTTTTTTGGAGCACCTCAGAGTCACCTGTAAGGGATTCTGAGGGTTGAGTAAGTGAGCATAAAAGCTCAGCGTTCTCTGCGAGTAACTCTGAGCGGGAAAAAATCATTTTTTATACTCATCACAGCCCCTGATTTAGCAT
>JBLIIJ010000082.1:0-17790 GCA_047635055.1 Cyclobacteriaceae bacterium
TCTCTGGTTATATTTTATTGCTTCTCATGATGTTGCTTAAACTGTAAAACTACAAATTGCGATATTTTATAAACGAACTAGCCGAATATTAAATGAATTGGATAACAGCACCTTGGCCCTGGTACGTTGCGGGACCAATGATTACACTAATAATGGCGTTATTGCTTTTTTTCGGAAAGCAATTTGGTGTATCCTCAACATTGAGGACGATATGTTCAGTGGGGGGGGCAGGAAAAGTGAGTGAGTTTTTTCGATTTGATTGGAAAAGTACTATTTGGAACTTGTTTTTTGCTGCAGGATGCGTAATTGGCGGCTATCTCGCTCATCATTATATGACGCCAGAGGTTGCTATTCAATTAAGTGAAAAAACCATCCAATCATTGCAAGGATATGGTCTGGAAAATCCGGGTAAGACGTTTTTACCAGAATCAATTTTCAGTATTTCAAATCTTGCCTCGTTTCAAGGCATTTTGTTTATGATTATTGGTGGCTTTCTGGTAGGTTTTGGTACTCGCTATGCTGGGGGCTGTACATCCGGTCATGCCATAAGTGGGTTGAGCAACCTACAAATACCATCTCTCATTGCAGTAGTAGGCTTTTTTATTGGCGGTTTATTGATGACTCATTTTATACTCCCGCTAATATTGTGAAAAACGTTAAATTTTTACTCGTTGGAATAATCTTTGGAATAGTTCTGACCAAGTCGGAAGTAATCTCATGGTATAGAATCTACGAAATGTTTAGGTTTGAGTCCTTTCATATGTTCGGTGTTATTGGGTCTGCTGTAATATTGGGGATTATTGTAGTGAAAGTAATCAAGCATTTTAAACTCAAGGATATCGCTGGCAATCCAATTGTCATTAAAGAAAAAGCTAAGCTATTTTGGCCTCCTATAATCGGAGGAACTATTTTTGGGCTTGGTTGGGCGTTGACGGGAGCCTGTCCAGGTCCAATTTATATTCTTATTGGAAATGGCTTTCCTAGCTTTATTGTCGTGTTTATGGCCGCCGTAACAGGAACATTCGTTTACGGGTTGGTGATGCAGTACTTGCCTAGAAAATAGGCGACTTATGATCAATTGATTATCTTTCTTTTCTAATCCAAAAATGATGAATTATAAAGAAGGAATGCTCCGAGAGGGAGCGTTGAAAGGGAAGACAATACTAGTAACAGGCGGTGGCACAGGTCTGGGCCGCTCTATGGGAACCTATTTCTCACACCTTGGAGCAAATCTGGTTATTACAAGCCGTAAACTCGATGTGCTAGAAGAAACAGCCAAGGAAATAACGAAGGAAACAGGAAATCCTGTTTTAGCATTGGCGTGTGATGTAAGAGAATACGATCAAGTTGAAAAAGTAATAGTAGATACTAAGGCTAATTTTGGTAAAATTGATGTGTTGCTTAATAATGCCGCAGGAAATTTCATTAGCCCTACAGAAAGACTTTCTCACAGAGCCTTTGATACAGTCGTTGATATTGTACTAAAAGGTTCATACAATTTCACTTTAGCAGTTGGTAAGGACTGGATTAAGAATAAAGTCGAAGGAAATATTCTGAATATAGTCACTACCTATGCGTGGACTGGATCAGGATATGTAGTTCCATCAGCCGCAGCGAAAGCAGGAGTGCTCGCTCTGACTCGTTCTTTGGCCGTTGAGTGGGCGAAATATGGAATACGAAGTAATGCAATAGCACCAGGACCTTTTCCTACAAAAGGTGCTTGGGACAGGTTATTACCAGGAGAGTTAAGGAAGAAATTCGATCCAGCAAAAAAAGTACCTGTAGGTAGAGTAGGCGAGCACCAAGAACTGGCCAACCTTGCAGCCTATTTGGTATCAGATTTTTCGGCTTATGTCAATGGTGAAGTTGTGACCATAGATGGGGGAGAATGGCTCAAAGGTGCGGGCGAAATGAATGATTTGGATCAGGTGCCTGAAGAGCTTTGGGATGCTATGGAATTATCTCGCAAAGGAGGATCAAAGATAAAAGCTGCCTGGTTGTACTTCAATGGTCTTAGGAAAATTAAGTTTAAATAGTCATTTCTTTGTTATTTGCTTCTCGAAAAATGGGAATTGCCGAAATTAAAACCAAAGACGTTTCTATTATTTGAATCAACGAATTCATTAGGAGGGAGGATATTACTTTTATTTACAGTCATGTCTTTTAACTCCTAATGATTCTAATCAAGCTATCATTTTAAGAAAAAGCAAAAGACCAATTGTCAGAACAACTAGGGATTGAATGATAAACTGGTTTTTTGTTGTTCATTTTTTAGAACTATTAAGGAATGAATTTTAGCTACAACCTGCAGGTCTTTAAATATCAAAAGATTGTTTGATTTGAATATCAATTTTAGATTTTCTGTCAACGAAACGTGGGGCATATCTAAAGGAGCTAAGTTCATCAGAAATTTTCTATCGCTTCGTCGGTAATATTGCACTTGATATTTTTTGAGTATTAAAGAGAGCCTCAACTTTCTTATACCGATAATCAACGCATTCATCGAGAAAATCGCTTTTGTAGTCTAAGTATTTTGGTGCTGTATCTATCCGCCAATGCCACAGACTATCGCTTTACCTACTTTCCATCTTTTTCCGAAATTGCCGTTAACTATAAATGTGAGCGTGAGATCTTATTAATCATATTGAAATTAGGGATTTATTCTACTTTGTTTGTTAAGAACATAACTTCGTTAAATGCCATATTTAAAGGTGAATGGAGTTCGCTTTAATTTATCAATTGTTCGCGAATCATTTCATTTAAATTGTTGATGCTTGCAAAAGATCTTTTGCAAGTCAAGAAAACAGCCATTGAAAGTATTGAGAACTGATATAAACGGCTATTTTAATCGTATGAATAACCAAAGCGCTAAGTCCTCCCAAGAGAGATTTTGCGTTTTAATTAGTTCATTACTAGTAAAGACCACCAGTTCTATTGCATGATTTCTGCTATATTCATTTAGAGTTTTGAATTCTAAGGAAATGAGTAATCCAAATAGAGAAAGAGACAATTTTTAAAATTGTGATCGCCAAAAGGTTGGTATTGCTAACTCTTTGAGAATAAAAAAAACCAGTCATTTTTCAATGACTGGTTTAAGTGATTCGCTCAGGACTCGAACCTGAAACCCCCTGCTTAGAAGGCAGGCGCTCTATCCAGTTGAGCTAGCGAACCTGCTTTTATGGATATCTTTTCATTTAAAGTATGCGGAGGGGGGGGGATTCGAACCCCCGGTACGATTTCTCGTACGCATGTTTAGCAAACATGTGGTTTCAGCCACTCACCCACCTCTCCGTTAGCCTTTCTGAAAAGGAGTGCAAACTTAGATTAAAACAATTATTTAACAAAGACTCTCAAACTTATTTGATCATAAATTTTCAGGTTTTATTTTACAGCCATAATAACAGAGGGAAAATAGATTGATACTAAATTTTGTTAAATACTTGAACAAGCCTAGGTCACGCACGTTGGCTATGTTAATTTTGATTAATATATGAATTGGGCAAATGAGATAGGAGTCTTCGAGTACTCACTAATAGCAATATTTTTCTTCGCGTATTTTTTCTATATCATCAGGCTGATAAATATAAGGAGAGCCTTGAAAACTTCTATCAGCAGATCGCTGATAAAACTCTTCTTAAGGACTTTATATTTTGCTTTGTTAATTGTCGCCTTGATAGGTCCGTCATTTGGTGAGACGTCTCGAGAAGTAAAATCCATAGGAAAGGATATTTTCATTTGCATAGATCTTTCGCAATCGATGAATGCTTTTGATATTCAACCGACAAGATTGGAAAAAGTCAAGTTTGAGCTTTCCAATATAGTGGAGTCGTTTAGTTCTGATCGCATCGGATTAATCATGTTTTCTAATGAGGCTTTTATGCAATGCCCATTAACATATGACAACAATGCGCTGAATCTATTCATCAAATCATTAAATACGAGTTTAGTACCCAACTCGGGTACTGATTTCGGACCTCCCATGAAAATGGCTTTAGATAAACTAGCCAGCGAGGAGAGTATTGCTACTCGCCAGAAATCGAAAGTTATTATCCTCATTTCAGATGGAGAGGATTTTGGTACTGATACTGAGCAAGTGGCTGATGAAGTAGAGAACAGTGGGATTAAGTTGTTTACGTTAGGCGTAGGAACCATAAAAGGGAGTAAAATTTCAACAAGAAATGGATTTAAAAGAAATAATCAAGGTCAAGAGGTTGTCAGTAAGATGAATTCGAAATCGTTAGAAAAATTAGCCTCTGATACTGGAGGTAAGTATTTTGAAATTAACGATTCAAGAAACGATACAGAACGTCTAATTAACGCAATAATTGATATTGAAGGAGAATTGCGGGATTCGAAAAAAGTTGATGCCAAAGCGAACAAATACTTCTACTTTTTGGGTTTAGCCTTACTGCTCATTCTGATTGATTATTTATTCCTCGTAAAAGTGATTAAAATATGAAAATACTGCTCTTGTTGATGGCCACAATCTTTTTCGCAAATGACCCTGCGGAAATAGCAAAATCAAATAAGCTTAAAAAGGAGGCGCAAGAATCGTTTAAATCAGGTGATTATGAATCGGCGATTAAGAGTTACAGTTTTTTGATTGACTCAATGCAAATCTCAGAGGATGAACTTTATCTGAATCGGGCACATAGCTATTATCTCTTAGGGGATACCGCAAATGCAAAACCGGATTATCAAAATGCAACAGCAAGTAGTTCAACTTCACTGAGATCATTGGCGCATCAACAACTAGGAGTGATGGCAAAAGACAAGAACCTTTTGGAGGAATCCTTGGCTCATTTAAAGTATGCTTTGAAAAATGACCCGTCAAATGAAGACGCTCGATACGATTATGAAGTTGTGAAACGACTAGTAAAAGAGCAAAAAGACCAAGAGCAGGATCAGGAAAATAAAGAGGATCAGGATAAAGAGGATCAAGAAGATCAGGAAAAGAGCGAGGATCAAGAAAGCGAGGAAAACAAGGAAGATCAAGGCGATCAAGACAAAGAAGAACAGCAAGACGAGGAGCAACAAGACCAAGAACAGAAAAATAAAGAGGGAGACCAGGAGCAGAAAGAACAAGAAGGAGAGGATAAAAAAGAAGGCGAAGAGGAGCAGCAAGGGGAAGAAAGTGAGGAAGAGGGCGAGGAGAATCAAGAAAAGCCTGAGCCTACAACAAAAGAAAAACTCAAGGAAATGAATATTAGTGAAGAAAAGGCACAAATGATTCTTGAGGCAATGCAAAACAACGAGATCCAGTATATCCAACAGCAAAGGAGAAAGCCAACCAAAGCTTTGGATAGTGATAAGCCGGACTGGTAAGGAGATCAATAGTCCTTAGATCTGTATCTTATGAATAGCTAAGAGTCGTTTTGGAATAGCTAAGTTTGTAAGTATAAACACATTAAGAACCGGGTCATTGATCCAATTCAAAACAATAGAATGAAGGAAGTATACATAGCAGCTGCCGTTAGAACCCCAATTGGTAGTTTCGGAGGAAGTCTTTCTGGTTTTACAGCCGTCGAACTAGGAAGTAAAGCCATTGCAGGAGCTTTGAAAAAAGCAAATATTGATGCGTCAGAAGTCAATGAAGTTTTCATGGGAAATGTAGTTTCTGCGAATTTGGGTCAAGCCCCAGCTCGTCAAGCAGCTATTGGTGCAGGTATTGGTTATAATGTTCCTTGTACTACGGTGAACAAGGTGTGTGCTTCTGGTATGAAGTCGGTGATGTTCGGCGCGCAATCAATTATGCTTGGAATCAATGATGTGGTTGTTGCAGGAGGTATGGAAAGTATGTCTAATATTCCGTATTACATTCCGAAAGCAAGATATGGATACAAGTATGGTCATGGTCAAATGATAGACGGCCTAATGCATGATGGTCTTTGGGAAGTTTACAATGGTTTTCCAATGGGTAATTGTGCTGACAATACAGCTAAAGAAATGAATATTTCTCGTGAAGCTCAGGACGCCTATGCCATCAATTCTTACAAAAAAGTAGATCATTCAACCAATGAAGGGAAGTTTAAAGACGAGATTATTCCTATTGAAATACCTCAGAGAAAAGGTGATCCAATAATTATGGATACTGACGAGGAGTATAAAAATGTAAATTTTGAGAAAATACCTTCTCTAAGACCAGTTTTTAGCAAAGAGGGCTCTGTGACTGCAGCAAATGCCTCCACGATCAATGACGGGGCTTCTGCCTTAGTTTTGGTAAGTAAGGAAAAATTACAAGAACTTGGCTTGACTCCTTTGGCTAAAATTATTGGTTTTGCTGACGCTGCTCAGGATCCAATATGGTTTACTACTTCGCCATCATTGGCCATTCCGAAGGCTTTAGCCCATGCTGGAATAAGTCCGGAGGATGTAGATTTCTATGAGATCAACGAAGCTTTTTCGGTTGTTGCCATTGCCAATAATCAAAAGCTTGGCTTAGATGACACAAAAGTCAATGTGTATGGAGGAGCCGTGGCATTAGGACATCCTCTTGGTTCTTCAGGAGCAAGAATCATATCTACGTTAACCAGTGTATTGCATCAAGAAAATGGGAAAATTGGTGTGGCCGGAATATGTAATGGGGGTGGTGGTGCTTCTGCTATCGTTATTCAAAAGATTTAAACTGATTCGATTTAATTTCAAAAACCTCACGGCAAATCGTGAGGTTTTTTTGTTCTAGGAAAAAGCTCATCAGAATAGTTGAAAAATACAGGAGAGTATATGAAGACTTTTGTGACTAACATTATGGTTATATCCCATCTTCTGAGTTTTATTTCCCAATGCTTGCATTGAATAGAAAGTAATTATCAGTCTTTATACCTCCTGGGCTTGCTCCGAGGTTCTTCATTGAGGTTCATTTTTTTCAAACACGCCATCTAGAATTTCTGTATTACATTAAAATAAAGTTCACAAATTTCGTTCAGCGAATAGCACTTTATTAAAGTCATTTTTTGTAAATCACATAAAATGTAAGCGGATTAAACAAGTCTCAAATAAATTACAATTTCATTGGTCAAAATAACGTTTCAATAACCCGAAATAGGAGTTTTCACATCGATATGAACCAAAAATACATTTTCAAAAGGATTTATATAATTGCTTCTTTTACATTAGCATCATTTCTATGTCTTGGTCAAGGTAAGATTCTCACCTATCATGATTCGAATTTTACTAAGGTGAAAGAAGAGTATTTTGCTTATAAAAAAGATACTGTTGAGGTTATTGAAGGCCCTTACAGAATGTTTGACTTGGAGGGGAATGTGATCGTTACTGGAGAATATTTGAAGGGTTTGCGACAAGGGGTATTTTATAATTTTTATGCAGATGGATCCAAGCAACGGGAAACAACTTACGAAACGGGACTTAGACAGGGACTTACCAAGGTTTTTGATAATGATGGTTCTATTATTCAAGAAGCATTATTTGTAAATGATACATTATCAGGAGCGCTTAAACTATATGATGAAGAGGGTCATATAAAGGGTCAAACGGAATTTAAAAATGGAAAACCTGAAGGGCTGGTAAGATCTTTTTACACCAGTGGTATAGTTTCTGAGGAAACTAATTATACGTCTGGAAAGCCCAATGGGTTGACCAAAAAGTTTTATAAAAACGGTAAAATGAAATTAGAAGCCTATTACGTGAATGGACTTCTAGATGGAGATTACCGTACGTTTTACCCATCTGGGACATTAGAGATGCAGATGAAAAATCTTCGAGGTAAAAAGTCGGGATTCGTGAAATGGTATCATGAAAATGGACAGTTAGGATCGGAAGGAATATACGAAAATGGATATTTGCAAGGTGACTTTGGAAGTTATTATGCTAATGGAGATATTAAATCGGACTACAGATATAAAAACGGTCGTAAAGTCGGGAAGAATACCGACTACTTTGAAAACGGAAAGATCAAAATATTAGCCGAATACACTAATGCAGGGCTCAACGTCAAGATTGAAGAATTTAATGAAAGAGGTAAACTCATTTCGTACAAGAGCATTGTGAATGAATTGCCAGATGGAGATTGGAAGTTTTATGATGAGAAAGGAAAGCCAAAGCTTTTTGAAACCTATGAAGCTGGTAAGCTGTCGGGTATTCGAGAACTTTATGAAAATGGGAAGTTGGTGGCCGAAGAACATTATGAATTTGGTATGCAGCAAGGTGTCTCCAAGAAATATTATGCAAATGGCAAACTTCAAGAAGAATCTAATTGGAAAATTGGTCGACTTCAAGGTGCTTTTATAATGTATTATGAAAATGGTCAGGTCGAGTATCAAGGTAGCTACATTAGGAATAAACGAAATGGAATCTGGACATATTTCGATAAAAATGGAGATCTAAAAGAATCAATTACTTATCAACGGGGTAAAGTGGTCCCTGAAACAGACTAATTGAGAGTTTGGCAAAGTATTTGATTAAAGGCTATTATGTCTTTAACAAAGGGAATATCAATTCAAAATAGTGTGGTTTTTGCGATATTTAGTATTGTATTAATTGGCATGCTAATGCTTGCGAAATGTAACTCTCAAGCGAATAAGACCAGAAAATTAATATCGGCTGACTCCACTTTTATATTAGAAAGTGGAAGAGGAGTAGCCATTCAACCAATGGCGAAAACGCCGCAGAAAGAGGACTAAACCTAGCTATTCTAGACTACCATTTTATTATTCTATAATTGGTCATTTTTTATTCATTTTCTGAAATGTACCTTTAACCATTCTGGTTATCTTTGGCGCCATGTCCAAAGGGATTAAAAAAACAGATTTTATTTTTGATGAGCTTACCTCCAAATATGTGGGTAAGGTTCGAGACGTATATTCATTCAATGATACGTTAGTAATGATCGCAACAGATCGCATTTCTGCTTTCGATGTAGTCCTTCCATATCCAATTCCCCACAAAGGACAAGTACTCAATCAAATTGCAGCGAAGTTTCTTGATATGACTTCTGATATTGTACCTAATTGGGTTCTGGATGTGCCAGATCCAAACGTAACAATAGGAAAGCGATGTGATCCATATAAAGTTGAAATGGTGATTAGAGGCTACTTGGCAGGTCACGCCTGGAGAGAGTACAAGGCTGGGAAGCGAATGATTTGTGGTGTGGCTTTACCAGAAGGTTTATGTGAAAATGATCGACTACCAGAGCCAATAATAACGCCTACAACCAAAGCTGATCAAGGTCATGATGAGGATATAGCGAGGGAAGAAATACTAAGATCTGGTCTGGTTTCGGAAAACGAATATGTTCAATTAGAAGACTTTACTCGCAAGTTATTTCAACGAGGTACTGAGATCGCGGCATCACGTGGATTAATACTGGTTGATACAAAGTATGAATTTGGAAATTTTGAAGGTCAAGTTACTTTAATTGATGAAGTTCATACTCCGGATTCGTCAAGGTATTTTTATCAAGAAGGATACGAAGAAAGACAGAGAGATAAGGAGCCGCAACGGCAACTGTCAAAAGAGTTTGTGCGACAATGGCTAATTGCAAATGGATTTCAGGGGCTAGAGGGACAGTCTATTCCTGCAATGACAAAGGAATTTATTGAGATGGTTTCTAAAAGATATATTGAACTATATGAAAGCATAACAGGTGATAAATTTATCCTTGACACCAAGCCTGATAAAGAAGAACGAATTAAAATAAACATAGAAAACTATTTAGAGCGCCAGCTTGCTGGCAATAAATAAATAAACATTAAGTAATATGAAATTTTCGATAGATAGACAAGACCAATACACGATAATAGCATTTGATGAAGAAAAGCTTGATAGCACTGTCTCTCCTGAAGTAAAATCAGAGTTCGTTACCCTTCAAGCAGAAGGTGTACAAAACCTGATTGTGGATTTAGGCACAGTTAAATATTCTGATTCATCGGGGTTAAGTGCGCTATTGGTTGGAAATAGATTGTTTGCGGAAAAAGGCTCATTCGTTCTCTGTAAAATCAATGATCACGTAATGAAACTTATCAATATTTCACAATTGAATAAAGTAATGGATATTCTACCAACAGTGGAGGAATCTATCGATACTGTCTACATGAATGCTCTTCAAAGAGGATTAGAAGAACAAGGTGGAGAGAACGCCTAATCTTTGGCTTTAGAACTACAAATATTAGGGTCGAATTCTGCGGCTTTTGCCCACAGTAGGCATCACACCTCTCAACTTCTCCGCATTCAGGAAAAATATTTTTTGATTGACTGTGGAGAAGGTACCCAAATGCTTATCAAAAAGCATAAAATCAAGCTATCAAGGATTAACACCATTTTAATATCCCATCTTCATGGAGATCATTATTATGGTTTAATTGGTTTGTTATCCACGCTTCATTTGTATGGGCGAAAAACGGAATTAAAAGTTTATGGTCCTCCAGGTCTTAAAGAGATTATATCGCTCCAATTAAAATATTCCGGAACGAGATTGACTTATGATATAGATTTCCATGAGTGGGTTCCTGAAGTATCCTCAGTGATTTATGAAGACGATAAAATGACCATAACGACTATTCCCTTAGATCATAGGGTGGCATGTTCTGGATATTTATTTAGGGAAAAACCAAAGTCTCGAAGAATAAATAGAGATGCAATCATTGGAGATTTGACACCCGTCCAAGTTAATCAACTCAAAAGAGGAGAGGATGTAATAGATGAAGATGGTCATTTAATTTATGAAGCGAAGTTTGTGACTTTACCACCGTATAGGCCATTTAGTTATGCTTTTTGTTCAGATACAAGATTTAAAGTGGATCTGATCGAGACTTTAAAAGACGTAGATTTGGTTTATCATGAGTCCACATTTATGCATGACATGTTGGATCGTGCTCAGAAAACGTATCATACTACTGCAAGACAAGCTGCTGAGTTAGCGAGAGAGGCCAATGTTGGTAAGTTAATTTTAGGTCATTTTTCTACTCGTTATAGAGATCTTAGTCCATTATTGACGGAAGCAAAAGCGTATTTCCCGAATGCTGAGTTAGCCATTGAAGGGCAAAAATTTGTGGTAAGTGAGTAGCAGCAAGAAACAGCAACTGTTTATGGTTTTGGGCGGAATTTTTCTCACCAATGCCATTCTAGCTGAAATGATAGGGGTTAAAATTTTTTCAGCGGAGAAAACGCTGGGTTTAAATCCGGCGAATATTCCTTTGTTGGATGGTTTTGTGCTTGATTTTAACCTTACCGCTGGAGCTGTTATTTGGCCAATAGTATTTTTGACAACAGATATTATCAATGAATACTTTGGTAAAAAGGGCGTTCGTAAAATCAGCTTCCTTGCTGCCGGATGTATTGCTTATAGCTTTTTAGTAATTTCCCTGGTCACAGGATTGGCACCAGCTGATTTTTGGTTAGACGTAAATGGAAAAGATCCAAACGGCAATGCTTTTAATATCAATTATGCTTTTAGCACCATTTTTAGACAAGGATTGGGCATTATTGTTGGCTCTTTGGTTGCCTTTTTATTGGGACAGTTACTCGATGTTTATATTTTTCAAAAATTAAGAAAGTGGACAGGCTCTAAGATGATTTGGCTTAGAGCAACAGGATCCACCTTAGTCTCTCAGCTCATCGATTCGTTTGTTGTACTATTTATTGCCTTTTATTTGTTAGCACCAGAAGGAGGTAAGTGGAGTATGTCTCAATTGATGTCCGTAGGGATGATCAATTATATCTACAAATTTGCTGTGGCTATCGCGATGACGCCTTTGATTTATTTAGCTCATTATTTGATCGACAATTATTTGGGTAAAACATTGTCCGATGAAATGACAAATGAAGCCTCTTTATAGTATAAAGGCTTCATCGGCGTTTATCGTTTCAAACCACCATCTTCAAGTTCAATTAACCTAGAACCGTACTCGGCAAATTTCTCGTTGTGAGTGACTTGTATGATGGTCATTCCGTCATCATTGAATTGTTTCAATAATTTCATTACTTCCTCGCCTTGTGAACTGTGTAAGTTTCCTGTTGGCTCGTCTGCTAATAAAAGCTTAGGCTTACCAATGATCGCTCTTGCAACACCAACAATTTGTTGTTGTCCACCCGATAGTTGTTCAGGGAACAAATCTTTTTTAGCTACCATGTTGAACTTATCGAGCATTTCAGCTACCATGCTCGCGCGTTCTTTTCTTTTTACACCTCTGTACAATAAAGGAGTTTCTATGTTTTCATAAACATTGAGCTCATCAATTAAGTGATAAGCCTGAAAAATGAAACCAATATGTTCTTTATGAATCTGTGACGTTTTACGTTCGTTGAAGCGATGTACAGGTTCATCTTGGAAAAAATATTCTCCTTGACTTGGTTTGTCTAACATACCAATGATGTTCATCAGGGTAGATTTCCCAGAGCCACTAGGCCCCATAATACTCACAAACTCTCCTTGCTTTATTTCAAGATCGATACTCTTAAGAATGAAGGTTCGTTGGTATCTAGACTCAATAAATTTATCGACGTTTTGAAGTTTGATCATTTCATTAGTTTTTTGACTTTCAGCAAATAGAATACCAGAGATACAACTGATTGATTTTGAATGCTTTCACATCGAAGTTAATGGCATTTGTTTGCAAAAAGGAACATATTTTGTTCATTAATGAACAAAATTTGTTAATCGTTTAAAATTTCAGGAATCAAACTCTCCTTAACTTCATGGACACCTTCAAACCACACGGTTTTTGGCTTTAGACCAAATAATAATTCTGTTTGCTTAATCAGTTCAACATCCATACCCTCTTTAAAAAATGGGTCTTTAGTGCCACTATAATAAACAATGTCATTCCTTTCTTGAAAACTAAAATCTTCTGCGACTAATTCTGGAGGGATAGAACCTGCCCAAAGGATCAATTTATAAAATGGCAACTTTAGGTGTGCAGCTATACGGCACATCGTTGATACACCTTGCGAAAATCCGAAATAAACAAGCTTTTTGTTTTTTAGATGATGTTGGAGATCGAGGTTATGAACGATAGCGCTTAAGTAGTGCTTTTGATTTTCGATATCAGTGAGACGATCTTCTTTTGTCATCCAACTAGCGCCAACTCGGCCTGTAAATCCTTTTTGGTAAAACTTAGACAACCCTTGAGGGGAAATGATAAAATGCGCTTGACTATCTAAATCTGCGAACTTATTAATAAAAAACTGAGACAACTGTGCGTACCCATGGAATACGACCCAGATATATTGGGTATTAGCCGTGAGCTCATTTAACGTATATAACGGAGCATCATACTGAAAGCTGATATCTTGTTTTTTGCTCACGGGCTAACTGCTTGCATCATCAAACCACATAAATAAGCTCCGTAAGTACCCAATACATACCCAAAGACTGCCAGTAAAACACCCACTGGCGCAAGAGAAGGGTGGAAAGATGCGGCAATAATAGGCGCGGAAGCCGCACCACCAACATTTGCAGTACTCCCAACAGCTATGAAGAAGTAAGGCGCTTTGATAATCTTGGCAACAATAAATAGCAAAATTATGTGAATGGAAATCCAGGTAAAACCTAAGAGAAACAATCCTGGGTTTTCAAAAATAGAAAGCAAATTCATATTCATACCAATGGTTGCTATCAATACATAAAGTAAGGCACTACCTACGCGCGAAGCTCCTGCGCCTTCCAATTTTTTCACTTTTGTGAATGATAATATAACACCCAACATCGAGGCAATGATGACTAACCAGAAGAACCCAGATGTTAGGCTGTATTGGGCTAATTTTGGATAGTTTACTAATAGGTAGGGAGCTATCAAATCGCTTAGAAAATGAGCCAATCCAGTACAGCCAAAGGCAACCATAAGAATTTTCATTAAATCAGGAAGGGTAGGTATCTTTTTAATGCTATCCTGAAAATCGGACATTTTCTTTTTCAAGTCCTCAATTGCGCTATTGTCAGCCTTGAATTTTTTGTCAATAATATGCGATACCCCTACACCAACTAGTAGGACGCCTAGCCAAAGATTGCCAACAATAATATCTACTGTTACCATATTGGAGAAGAGTTCTCCATTGACGTTAAACACTTCTTTCATGGCCGCTTGATTAGCGCCCCCTCCGATCCATGATCCAGCAATGGTGGTCATTCCACGCCATATTTCATTGGGCGCTGCGGCTGTTACTAAAGCTGGATTGATGAACGATAAAATTAAAATAGCGATAGGCCCACCAATCATAATTCCTACCGTTCCGGTTAAAAACATGATTAATGCTTTTGGGCCAAGCTTGAAAATTTCTTTTAAATCCACACTAATAGTGAGGAGAACCAAACTAGCGGGTAGTAAATAACGAGAAGCCACAAAATAGAGCTTGGATTTGGCCGGATCAAACAAACCTAGTGTTGCAGGAATAGATGGGATAAAGTAGCAAAGCAACAGCGCTGGCACTACCCCATAAAATTTCTTCCAAATCGGGTGCTGACTATTGGAAGTAGTAAAAACCAGACCTAATATAACAAGGAGAATTCCGAAGATGACGGCATCATTGGTAATCATTATGGGATTGTTTTAAGGTTGTTTGATAACGTCTACAAGTTCGCTCAGAATCATGGCGGTAGCACCCCAGACGACTTTGTTAGAAATATCGTAATATGGTGAAGTTAATGATATCCCGGATGTTGGTATTATTTCTTTTGTTTTGACCGCATTTTCATCAAGTAGGTTTGCGAGAGAAGCCTCAATTACTTCGGCAACTTCATAGTTATCGGGAATGAAAATTGGTTTTGATCCATTGAATAAACCAATCACTGGCAATATGTGATGATTGCTTACACCAACATAAAACGCTGATAAGGTGCCAATCACAGTGACGTCTTTCTGCTCGATACCGATTTCCTCATGTGTTTCCCTTAATGCGGTAACAATTAAATCGTCATCAGACAGCTCTTTTTTACCACCAGGCAAACCGATTTGCCCACTATGAACGCCATTGTAATCTGGCCGTTGGATGAGTGGAAAATGCCATTGATCATTCATCTTGTAAAAAAGAATTAACACAGCACCAAGTTTTGGGGGCTCATTAAATTTAAAATTTAAAGGCCGATTCCGATTTGTAGGAATCATTTTTCGATGGGCTGATTCTCCCGGAAGTGGATTATTTAGTTTTTTCTTAAGGTGCGAAGGAAAATTATCGTCCATGTATTTCAAATATAGTATTTCTTATTTTTTTATTTAAAGTCTAATTACGAGACTATGCATTTTACTAACACTAATACTTTTCTAAGCATTCATTTGTGTTATTATCTCATGGATTCCATGTAGTTTGTATGTTGCTTAAAACAAAACTGTTAATCATGAATGATTTGCCTAGTTATGTTTCTTATACTTTCATCGCGTGCGTCCTTGTTACCCTAGGGTTCATTTATTATGCAGTATCACAGGCCTCACCAGCCAAAAAACATGCTACGACTATAGTAATGATGACCATTATATTGGCCTGGTTTTTTATTATTGGAGGGCTTTCTTATGCTAATTTCTTTCTCGACTTTGTTTCAACTCCTCCAAAATTAATGCTCGCTACGGGATTTGTTTTTTTACTAATGGTCGCATTATTTTCTATCAAAAAGGCAAGAGACTTTATTTGCAAAATGCCATTAACTACATTGACGTATGTTCATATGGTTAGAATTCCGGTTGAGATCGTATTGTGGTGGTTGTTTTTAAAAGGTCTCATTCCCGTAGAAATCACTTTTGAGGGAATGAATTTTGACATTCTCTCCGGAATTTCTGCACCTTTCGCTGCTTTATTTTTACTGGGGAAAAAAAGTAAATCTACCATTTCCGCAATTTTATGGAATATGATTACGGCGGGTTTACTTCTAAATGTGGCGATTCGAGCGATAGCGGCTACACCTTATTTCCATGTTCCTGATGGTATTGAAGTCTTGAATATTGCTGTTTTTTATTTTCCATTTATTTTTCTGCCGCTATTTATCGTTCCTGTTGCACTTTTCTGTCATATCGCATCCATTTATATCATGGTTGCGAACACGTGGAAAAATTAATTACAATATTTATCTAAGTAAACAGCAGCTTTGAGCTCTCCAAGTGTGATGGCTTTTTTCCAGGCTTCACAAGCTTCGATCACTTTTTCTAAACTGACTAAACTTATGCCTAATGGCGTGTAAACCTCATCAATAAACTTATTTCTAGCAATGGACTCATTAAAGAGTCGGATTGCATCATTATGCTGACCTTTCTTTGCATAAAGAAGTCCTTTATTGCGGTAAGCCCACGCATTGGAAGGATCGAGAAGTATACTTCTATTGATGTCCTTTTCAGCCAGTACCAATGAGTCGACCTCTAAGTATAAGTAACCTCTGTTATTTAAAAAATAGGGTTCTAATGGTGCTATAGAAAGCGCCTGATCGATGGATTCAAACGCTTTATTCGATTTGTTTTGTTTTATGTAGACCTGACTTAAGGTGTTATAGGCGTTGGCTTCATTTTTATTTATTGAAATCGCTTGTAAACTCCATTGTTCTGCGCTATCCAATTGATTTTTAAATAGGTATAAAGTGGAAAGGTTGACGTACGTTTCGGCGTTCGTTTGGTCGAGTGATAGGGCGGTTTTAAAACTGGCAATTGCTGTTGAGTAATCTCTAGCTTTCGTGAGGACCAGACCTTTATAGAAATGGGCATAAGCTGAATCTTGGAATACATTCAAAATAGTATTAATATCTTTTATTGCCTGATCATACTTATTGATATTTTCGTAGGCGTAGGCTCTATTGAAAATGGCTTCATAATAACGCGGATCTAGCGCGATAGCCTGGGTGTAATCTTGAATGGCCTCATATGCATGGTCGTCTTCCACCTGTGCAACACCGCGATTGTTTAAAGCTTTTTTATAGTTTGGATCAATTTGTAAAGCTTTGGAATAAAAATCGATGGCCTTGTCGAGCTCATTCATTGCCAATGCTTCATTTCCCTGTATAAAGAACCGATCTCGTTTTACTTCATCAGAAGAGCAGGAGAGAAGAAAAACTAAAATTGTAATAGAAATGACTAGCGTTTTCATGGTATTAGGTTTACCCAAGAGCAATTTATTCATGCATCATGAAAATTATAACTTAATCGACAGAAGAAAGTTCTTGTGTCATTTTTATCTATTCATTTGGTGCCTTATATAGCATGTCGACTCTCTCAATGAATGATATAATGAAAAGACGGAAAGAGCGAAGATGGTAGAAGGTCTAACAAGACTTTGGAGATTTTGGGAATTTACTAGGCTAAGTTTTTTTAGTAAAAGGAGATAGTTTTTGAGGGAGAGGAGATTTTACCGAAGAAATGGTGAAAAAGTGTTTCGAGCATTAGAGAAAGCTCATCAAAATAGGCATTCTCACGTGCCATAAACATAAAAAAACCCCAGAAATTAATCTGAGGTTTTGCTTTGTAGCGGGAACAGGACCCGTAATGGAATGAGCGAACCTGTGTCCGCCTCAGGCGGATATGAGCCCTAGATCGCGCATAATCTGCTTGGTGTATTCTCTTCCTTTGCCAGACTTTAGAAATTTCTCTCTTTTGATAGCTTCTGATTTTGTGTAGTACACTTCGCAATGAATGACTTCCCAAGGTCGAAATTTAATTGTGTATCCTTTATTAGCTAAGCTATTATGTGAGTGAAATCGGGCTAACAAGTTAGAAGTGTAGCCGAGGTAGGTTTTCGCGTGCTTCTTGGAGAATAATATGTAAACTGTGAATACGTCCATTCATAAAAAAACCCCAGAAATTAATCTGAGGTTTTGCTTTGTAGCGGGAACAGGACCCGTAATGGAATGAGCGAACCTGTGTCCGC
>JBLIIJ010000083.1:0-17718 GCA_047635055.1 Cyclobacteriaceae bacterium
TTGAACACACCATCCAAAGAAATATTTCAACCCGTTTTGGAGGACAGTAAATATTTTGATCTTTCCAAAGATGGAAAATCTTTGAGTGAGAAAGAGTTGATGATGCTCGATGAGCATAACAAAAATGAGCATATCGCCGATGCGCTAAGTGTGAAAAATACTGCTTATTTTGATTATCAGGTTTGGGATACAGATCATTCATTTACTAATAAGCGTGTTTCCTTGATGAATGCCGTTTTGGATTTTCTACAAAAGCCATAAAGTAAAAAGATTTGATTATTACCTATCTAATTACTTAACCTCCAATCAATGAATATCAAATATATACTTGGAGCTATTGTCTCTATTCCATTATTGCCAATCATCTATTTTCAAGGGAAAAAGGTACGGGTAAGCGTTCCCAAGCTACCTGAAGCGCAGGGAGCGGAGGGAAAAGACGGAACGGGCAAACCTTTTAAAATGCTGGCCATTGGAGAAAGTACCATTGCCGGAGTAGGTGCGGAAACACATAGCCAAGGATTTACAGGTGCAATGGCTAGGGAATTGGCAGAACAACTAAGCTTGGAAGTTTCTTGGAAAGTCTATGCCCGCAGTGGATATACAGCCAAGCGTGTGGGAGAAAAAATCATACCTAAAATAGCAGAAGAGGCTGTTGATTTGATTGTTATTGGACTTGGAGGAAACGATGCTTTTACCCTAAATACTCCGGCGCAATGGATCAAAGATGTTGACTTGGTGCTCATAAATTTGCGAGTAAAATTTCCGGATACACCGATTGTGTTTGCGAACATGCCACCGATCAAGTTATTTCCTGCCTTTACACCAGCAATCAGATTTGTGCTAGGCAACTTGGTAGAAATTCATGGACAGGCCCTGAGAAAATATATTCATCATAAGCCCAATACCTATTACAACCAAGAACTAGTCACGCTTGAAGTATGGATGAGCCGTTGGCAGATCAAAGCAAAACCGAGCGCTTTTTTTAGTGACGGTGTGCATCCATCGATACTCACTTACCAAACTTGGGGCAAGGATTTGGCAAGGTTTGTTGTGGATAAGAAAATTTTAACTTCCGCTTAGCAACCGTTTGGTTTTGATGATGAATGCGTTAATCAGAGGAAGTTTTTAATTCTTTCTTCTTATTATATTCGTGTTGTAGCCACGACTAATTTTCTAGGTATGTTCAACACCGATATTAATCAATTTCTTCAAAAGGCCGATTGGAAGCCAATCTATTACTTGATGGAGGCGGTCTCTTCTTTGGGCACGGTGGTGATGATGACTTTGATGGTTTATATACTGGTGACTGGTATTGAATTTAAAAGAGGACTTTGGATCGCCAATATTTTCTTTTACACATTGGTATTCACTATTTCATTGAAAGAATCTATCGATTTTCCTAGACCTTTTGCTGTCGATAATACGTTGGAGGTTTTTGGAGCCGAAGGAGGACAAAATTTACAATCAGCATTGCCTAAAGGCTTTTTTGAAGTTTTTTCGCAAGATCTATTATCAAAGTATAGGGCAGTGGATTTTGGTAAGTGGGGCTTGCCTTCCGGTCATACGTCAATGATTACAGCATTATTTTTTGGAGGTGCTTTTTTCTTCAGAAAGAAATGGCTGTGGTTGACGACTATATCCATTATCGTGCTTACTATAACGTCGAGATTGTATTTGGCTAAGCATTTCCTTGGGGACACGCTAGGGGGACTTGTGCTGGCTGTTTTGATATCGCTGATTATTGGATACAGCTATAGAAAGTTTGGTGCAGGAAGGCATGCGATTAAATTTCTTGCTTTTTTACCGATAGTATTCTTACTTTTCCCAGTCACTTTTTCGACTTTTCAAACAGGAAGTTTTATTGGGTTTAATATCGCCGCTTTTCTAGTCATTAAGGTTTGGGGATATCCACAATTTTCCTCAGGGATGGCAATCAGAGCGGCAGGAGTAGTTATCTTTTTTCTCTTAGGCTATTTGTTCATTTATGTATCTCAAAGAGTCCCACTTTCCGAAGACAGTTACATTGCTACGTTGATTTTTGCATTTGTGCTGTTTAGTTCGTTTACCATTTCAACATTTCTTTGTAAGAAATTTAAAATTTGGAAATTTGATGCGGTCATTGGCTGATTTCTAGTCTACTAAATCTTATTTTATTAAAGAGAATGAGATCTCTTATGATACAAAGTTGATTTATCGATGATTTATTTATTTCAGATTAGGGTTTTTTTTCTATGGGGAATTTCATACAACTACCACAATTTCAGCTTGTTATAAATTAAAGGAATAAGGTGAGAACTATTCGCGTCAAAATATCCAACATCTTTTTTGTACCCTAGGCAACCAATTTTGACCCACTTGCCGTATTGACTCTGAATTTGGTTTTTAACTAACAATAAAATTATGAAATCGATATTATTAGTATTAGTGATTATGGCTAGCTTCCTATTTTCTTGTGAAGAAAATGAAGCGTTTGAAAATGACTTACAGGTAGCATCTGCAAGTGTAGTAACCTCTGAAATTGAGGCAGAGGATTTGCCAACAAACGCGTTGGAATACATCTATACTAATTTTGATGGAGAACTCGTCACTTCTGCATTTTCCTTAGAAATTCCAAATGAGGGAATTTTATACGATGTGAATTTGACCAATGCGGTCAACTTGATGTTTGATGAAGCTGGTGGTTTAGCATTATTTGATGATGCATTAGTTTCGTGCGATGGAAAAATGAAAAAAGACCGTAGAGGAGGTAAAAAAGGCAAAAAGCATGGTTCTAAGCCGGATTCTCTTAATTATCGAGATTCAATCGAGGTATTGAGTTTGACGGACTTGCCTGAGGCGGCTCTCACATACATGGCGGATAATTATCCTGACGCTGAAGTATTGAAAGTGATAAGTAAAGAAGACAAGGCAGGACTAACAATATACAAAGTGCTGGTGGCAGAACTAGGGGCAATAGTCTTTGATGCAGATGGCGAGTTTGTTGCCATAAATGAGCGTGGTGGCCGTGCATGTGCGACATTCGAGAAGTTGGCGATAGCTGACCTGCCAGAGGCTGTTGTTTCCTATATTTCTGCTAACTATCCTGATGCAGAGCCAAAGAGAGCCAGAATAGGCACAATGGATGAAGAGACCCAAATACATGTATTCCTTGTAGATATTGGCGTGCTCATCTTCGATGCAGAGGGTACCTTTTTGAAACTTCATACTCGTGGTAAATAAATAATAATTGCTTTTCAGCCGGGAGGTTATTCTTCCGGCTGATTATTAATTTCACCCCACCTCCTGATCATTTTCTTTCTATCAAAATAAAGGAAACATGAAATTACTGTCAATATTTATCCTTTTTATCATCGTTATTTTTGCTTGTGGGCAGGAAGAAGAGCTTATCGTCAATGAAGAGGAGCAGAGCGAAACTGATATAATCAATGAGCAGCTCGAACCTGTTGAGACGGAACCAAGCACGTCAGCTGCCCGGTTTTTTAGTGGTGTGATTGATTTTGGTAATTTGCCGAACTATGCCAATCAAGCAATTCCTACTTATATTAATGATGATAATACGAATGGGAACGAAATTGTAGACGAGATAGCTGTTTTGGGAAGGGTACTTTTTTATGATAAAAAATTATCGTCTGACAATACAATTGCCTGCGCAAGTTGCCATCAACAAGCATTTGCCTTTGGTGATCCGGAAGTGGTGAGTCAAGGGGTTAATGGGAACACAGGTCGTCATTCCATGCGCTTGGTCAATGCGCGATTTTCTAGAGAACGCAGATTTTTTTGGGATGAAAGGGCTGCTACTTTGGAGGAGCAAACGACTATGCCTATCCAAGATCATTTTGAAATGGGGTTTAGCGGAACGAATGGAGATGAAGACATCATAGACTTGGTTGATAAGCTAGGGGAAAGTCAATACATGCTAGACCTATTTTACATGGCTTATGGAAGCGAGGAAATTACCGAAGTAAAAATGCAAATGGCGCTCGCACAGTTTATCAGAAGCATTCAATCTTTCGATGCGAAATATGATTTGGGGAGAAGAGATGTTGATAATGAAGACAACAACTTTTCAAACTTTACAGCAGAGGAAAATTTGGGTAAGGCACTATTTATGGGGCGAGCAGGATGCGACAGATGTCATCGGGCACCATCATTTTCCATTGATGACGACTCTGACAATAACGGCGTAATTACTACCGCGGCAAACGATGGATCGGTAGATGTTAATGTAACTCGCTCACCAACTTTACGCGATTTATTTAACACGCAAGGAAGGATGAACGGGCCTCTCATGCACGATGGGAGTTTTGAAACCATCGAACAGGTAATTGTCCATTACAATAATATCCCTACAAGCGGAGCAAATACGAATCTTGACAAAAGATTGAGCGGAGGGCGCAATGGAAATGGAGAAAATCTTAATTTAGATAATGAAGAGATAGCGGCTATTACAGCATTTATTGCAACTTTGAGTGGTACTTCGGTATACACAGCAAATAAATGGTCAGATCCATTTGCCAATATTAACTAAGGGTTTGAAAGTGCCCATGACCATATTGAATAAAAGACCACCACGATTTGATATTAGATATAGAAAATATTATTCAGGGATGTCGGAAGAAACATCGACCTGCTCAGGAAAAATTTTACAAGCATTTTTATCGATACGCAATGAGTATTTGCATGCCATATAGTCAATCGAAATTTGAAGCCGAGGAAGTCGCCAATGATGGGTTCATGAAAATTTTCGCCAAGTTTGATAGCTACGATTCAAAATATCCAGTGGAAGCTTGGTTGAGAAGAATCATGATCAATGCGTCTATTGATTATTTTCGATCTCAAAAGAAATATTATCATCAACTGGATATTAGTGAAGCACGTGCGATTGAAAATGTAGACATATCTATTCTTGATAAAATATCTGCTGAGGAGGTGATGCGACATGTACAAGAGCTACCACCGTCTTACCGCATCTCATTTACACTGGCTGCAATAGAGGGGTATAAGCATCACGAAATTGCTAAAATGTTGAATATCAGTGAGGGTGCATCAAAGTCGAATCTCGCCAAAGCCAAAGCCAAATTAAGGAAATCAATAACAGCCACCAACTACCTAAAGGACTAAGACAATGGATAATTGGGATGAAAAATTAAATCAAAAACTGGGAAATTATAATTTTGGAGAGGATCCTAGCGAAGACCAAGTCAATCGTTTTTTCCAACAAATGGATGAAAAAGAGAAGACTGGTGGTGTACACTGGACTATGAAAATTGCCGCCTCTGTGGCTGTGCTCATTGGTATTTTCTTTGCTAGTTATCAATTTTCAGAAAACAAGATAGCCTTAGTGGATGGTCAGCGTAAAGTGATCATACTTCCAGATAATTCTACCGTAGCTTTAAACGAAAACTCTACCCTTGGTTATAATAAGATAAGCTGGTTATGGAATAGGTCTGTGACTTTAGAGGGGGAAGGTTTTTTCCAAGTAAAAAAAGGTTCAGTCTTTGTCGTCGATTCTCAGAATGGAAGTACAGAAGTATTAGGAACGAGTTTTAATATTAATACCCGCAGAGATCGATATGCAGTTAAATGTTACACTGGAAAGGTAAGAGTAACCGCACGAGAGCGATTGGAAATATTGACGCCAGGAAAAGCAGTAGCCGTCACCACAAACGAAATAGTAGAACAATATGACTTTGATCCCCAAAATGGAGCAGGCTGGCAAACTGGAGAATATCTGTTTGATAATGAAAATATCGGAGTAGTGTTGATGGAGTTATCCCAAGCCTACGGTATCAATGTTCGCGCAGCGGATACTATTAAGGCAATGAAATATTCGGGCTATTTTCCTGTTGAAAATCTAGATCTTTCATTAAAACTGATTTGTGATCCACTAGACCTTACTTATGAGAAAACTGGCGAAACGGTGATTATCAGTGCTAGGAAATAGCACCCTATGTATTTGAGAGAATAGACCTTTATTTGCGTATATGAAACAGACCGTAGCTGTTCTTCTAATTTTTTTTTCATTGACTGGCAGTGGTAAGGATAAACCTGGCCGTTTGATTACTGAAACTTTCCTAAATCGACCACTTAAGGAGGTTTTGGGTTTTTTGAAGGAAAAATATGATCTAAGAATAGCCTACAGTGATAAGCTTGTTCGTGATATTAGCATTAGTGTAACGATAGAAAAGGCGACTATTCCTGAAGCATTTTCCAAACTTTTTTCCGAATCAAATCTGTCTTTTGAGTATATCGCTCCAGGTGCTATCATTGTCAAAAAGCCAGATCCTAATTTAGATTCATTTAATCTGAACGGGGAGATTGTAGATGCAATAACAGGGGAAAGACTACCCTTCGTTTACTTATTTATTCAACCAGATAATAAGTCCATATCATCAAATGAGGAGGGAATTTTTTCTATCAATAATGTTACCTTAAGTACAGCTATTCGACTTTCCTATATAGGTTATCGTGATAGTATTATTTATTTAGATGAGCAAAGTAAAAATCGAAGGCTCAAAATTGCGTTAAAACCTCAGGCTAATAATTTGGAAGAAGTCATTATAACTAGTGAGGATAATAATGATTTTCAGCCTATTTCCTCATCAAATGTCATCTCAATAAATGCCAAGTTTGCTGCGCAGGTGCCACAAAGTGCCGAGCCAGATGTCTTTCGTACAATGCAAATGCTCCCTGGCGTGACAGCAACCAATGAACTTTCTTCCGGATTATATATTAATGGTGGTACGGCCACTCAAAACCTTGTTCTTTTCGATGGTATTCCAATTTATCATGTAGATCATTTTTTCGGTTATTTCAGTGCCATTAACCCTTTCGCTATTCAAACCATGCGACTGTTTAAAGGAGGGTTCGATGCTAAATATGGAGGACGAGCTTCAAGCTTGGTTGAATTTATTGGCAAGGATGGGAATTCAGAAAAAACGAGTGGCAACATCTCGTTTAACTTATTGAGCGCTAATACCTCTTTGGAGGTGCCAGTAAATGAGACAACTACGCTTTTTTTATCTGCGCGAAGGTCCTACACAGATGTATTTAAAACCTCCTTATTCAATAATATTTTTAGTATTTACGAAACTACCAATTTCGATGAAACTCCCAATGCGCTTATAATCGACGAGTTTAATGTTGAGCCAGAATTTTATTACACAGATCTGAATTTTAAGGTATCCACAAAGTTGGGGCTTAAAAACAGGCTCTCACTGAGTTATTATGATAGTAATGATATTTTGAATTACGATGAATACCTCAAAGGTGAAATCCCCGGGGACACAACGATTATTAATAGTAGTGTAGGATTCATAAACTGGGGGAATGTAGGCGCATCTATGAAGTTATCTCGTCTTTGGAATACAAGGCATTTTACCAATCTACTTGTGTCCTATTCATTTTATGAAAGCGAGTTTGAGGAAAGAAACACAACGACGCTCACCGATAAGAGAGAGACTTATGTCGTCAATTCCATTGCGGATATTGATCAGGACAATTACATTAAGGACTTCACTGTAAAGTTGGATCATGAGTGGATGATTGGTTTAAATCGATTGGAGTTTGGTGCCGCTTTTTCAAGATTCAATACCCGGATTAGTAGTCTACAAAATGACAGTATTATTACTTTTAAAGAGCAACCGGGGAGTATAGTTTTCACTCAATACATTCAGAATAAGTATGCGCTTACAAGTAATACGGAATTATCTGTTGGCCTTCGGGGAAACTTCCTTTCTAACACAAATGAGTATAATTTTGAGCCTAGGGTTAGCTTAAATCACAGGTTTAATGCGGCTTGGACGGGGTATTTTTCTACTGGTGTGTACAGGCAATTTGTCAATCAGATTAATACCTCTAATGCCCTACAGGGGAGTCGCGACTTGTGGCTTTTGTCAGATTTTGAAATTCCTTCGCAAAAGTCTGTTCATTATATGACGGGATTCTCAAGGGATGTGAATAATTCAACTATCTCTTTAAGTGGGTTTTACAAATCATTCGACGGTCTTTTAGATTATGCTTTTCGTCAAGGTAATCTGATTACTGAGTACGAGGATTATGAAGAGCAGTTTTTTGAAGGACAGGGTAGGGCTAGAGGCTTAGAAGTGCTTATTAAGCAGCGAATAGGTGATTTTATGGGTTGGGCGAGTTATACTTTAAGCAAAACAGAATATAGATTTGATCAGTTGAATTTAGGGAAATACTACCCTGCAGACCATGATCAGACTCATGAGCTTAATCTTTTTGGCTCTTATCAAATTGGTAAATTTACGTTGTTCAGCACTTGGTATTATGGGTCAGGGCGACCTTATTCAAATTTGGATGTTCTAGACAATATAGCGAAAGGAAGAGAGGCTAATAAAAAGGTGATTAGACTAAAGAGAGCACAAAAGAATAATTTCAGGTTTCCAGCCTATCACCGGTTGGATATAGGGGGTAATTATTTAGTACCGCTAGGTCAAAATAGCCTCAGAATATCTGGTAAAATTTTCAATGTTTATAATAGAAGAAATGTCTATGACCGGAAAGTGGAATTTTCGGAAGTTTCTAACGCTGATGTAGAGAGTGATCCTATGAAACGACTAATTAGAACTGTGGTAGATATAGAATTGATGGGAATCACACCAAGCTTGTCCTTAGAATTCAGCTTTTAGAATAAGCTAGTGAATGTTGTATATCGATGCGCTTATTGATTGACTAAACATTGATATGGAATCCATGAGATAATTACACAAGTAAGTGCATTGAAAACCATCTGGGTTAGTTGAATGTACGGTCTTCTAATAGGACTTTACATTATTAACTTGATACCTTTTTTGCTTGCTTCGAGCATCTTGATTAAAAACCTAGATATAAACTCAATTGAATGCCAAACTTCTTTTGATCGATATCGATAGATTGGGAGGAATTTATTGTCCCAACCTCTTCCGAAATATCATTTAGGCCTTGAATATACCTTAGGCCCAATCCCACTTTTGAAGATATATTAAGGCTGCCGCCGAGCATCAAAGCAAGATCTAAGCCATCACTATAGTTATTGTTATAATTGTTGGCCTTACCATTCACCCGATAGTTGGCCTTAATGATTTTACTGACCTGTGGGCCAAACTCAATACTCACTTTTTCGATTATCCTATAAGAAAGCAGCAGATTCAAATTGAGATAATATAAATGTATGTTTCTGTCGATATTGTCATTCCAATTGTAGCCTTCTTGCGCAAAAACGAGCTCCGGAAGGAGACTTAATTTGTTCACAAGTGGAATAGCGGACCACATGCCAATTTGAAAGCCCGGTTTCATACTTAAATCACGAGAGGAGATATTTTCACTATAGGATTCGCTAGCACTACTCAAGTTGACTCCAGCTTTTACCCCAAAGGTCACTTGGCTGAAGCAATTAAATACAGAGAGGAAAGTGATAAGAAATGTTATTTGGGTTTTCATATCTGATGCAAGATTTATGAACTTAACCATGCTTATTGAGCGACAGGATAGTCGTCCAACTGACCCCACTCGCTCCATGATCCGTCGTAAACGCTTAAGTCTTCGAAACCTGATAGCTTGGCTGCTAAGGCGATAATGCTTGCGGTTACGCCCGAACCACATGAGAAAGTAAGCGATCTTTTTTGCACATCCATGGCTTCAAAGATTGACCTTAAGGCTTCTGGGTTTTTATAACGATTATCTTCTAGAACCTGCTGAAAAGGTAAGTTTGTGGAATTTGGAATATGACCACCTCTTAAACCTGCTCTTGGTTCTGGTTCTACTCCTTTGAATCTCCCGGCGCTTCTAGCATCAAGAACTAAATGTGCGGTATCTTTCGATTTTTGCAGGACTTCTTGAGCATTGGAAACCCATTTCGTATTCAAAGTGGCACGGAAGTTACCTGTTCCATTCGATTTCGACAAGCTTGATGTGGTAGGTTTCCCATCTTTAACCCACGCAGGCAATCCACCGTTCAAAACAGCAATTTCACCATGTCCCATGGTTTTGAACATCCACCAAACTCTAGGGCTTGAATAGATGCCGAATTGGTCGTAAACGACGATTTTCGAGTCTTGGTTTATATCTAATTCTTTGGCTGATTTGCCAAAATAAGCTTCTGTAGGCATCATATGTGGTAGATCTGTTTCTGACTCAGAAAACTGACCATTCAAATCAAATCGCCTTGTTTTTGGAATAAAAATGCCTTCTAAGGCATTTTTATCATTCTTATCATTTGGTTTATTCAAACGACAATCCAATATTATTAAATCTGGATCTTCCAAATGCTTAAATAGCCAGCCTACAGAAACAATATCATTCATCAAATAAAGATCAACATTTTGATTGAATGCGTCATTAAAATATCATATTCATGCAAAATTCAAGTTTACTTTTTGTTTCATTTCATTTCTGCATCTATGTATTCTATGCTTGACTGTTCCTATAGGGATATCCAATTTTGTGGCAATTTCCTCGTATTTGAATCCTTTGTTTCTAAGATCAAAAGGTCGCTGAAATTTTTCATCTACACTTGATAGCAATTCAGTCAAAACATCAACATTCATTTTCATTTCACCATGATTGTAATCTTGAACCTTCGTTAAGAGGTGATCGCAATTGTCCATGCTATTAGGAATTGGACGCTTTTTATCCCTATTATATTTATTTAAAAACGTATTTCTAAGAATAGTGATAAGCCAACCTTTGAGGTTCTGATTTTCTACATAGTTGTTCTTATATTTCAGCGCTTTAAATAGCGCATCCTGCACTAGATCTTGGGCGTCTTCATTATTTTTGGTAAGGCTTAAAGCATAAGTAACCATAGGCTCTCGAAAATCACTTATTCCTTTATTAAACGCTGTTTCTGACATGATTTTTACTTTTTTGTGATAGACTATATTTAAAACTGTAGGCCCAAGATCTTAGAAGAGGACGTTCATGGTCATCGACCATTTCGGTGAATTTTCGATATTCTTTCCAAAATAGGTGATCACTGAAACTTACTTTTTTAAGAATTAATAGGCTGTAATCCAACATGGAGGTTTTCATTTTCTAGCAATTTGAATTGAGACACATATACTTCTTGTAGGAAAATCGTAAGAATGCTCAGGCGTATTCTAGAAATGAGGGACCAGATGTGTCTAACGTAATAAGCAACAATACAAAAGGTGTAAGCGAGCTTTCGTGTGTCGTAGAGCAGAAAATTTTGATATATGAAAGGTAGCGGAAGAAAATTGTAATGCCTTTTTCGGGGGTATATTGATAGATGGTTCACCTACCTCATTTTTTTTATTATAGTGATAGAATACTTCAGTTTTCGCTTCTTTTTCGAACAGCTCGCTAGCTTCTACTGGCCCAAAAGCGAAGATGAACGTGAGTAGAAGAAACAAAGTTTTGAGAAGATTCATGGATAGTATTACAACTTTAAGCAATAGTAATACTATCATTTACGAAAAGCAACAGAAACTGTTTCATATAAATAAAAAAAGGTCTGCCCAAAATTAATTGGGCAGACCTGAATTATACCATGTGTGCTTTATTCCCGCATTCTTGGATCAAATAGAAAACAATGAGCTGATTTCACACCTTGCGATCTTACTCCGAGCTTATTAATTAATAACTCTAGCCATTTTTATACTTCCTGATCTACCAAATCAGTCACAACATAATATCGAGGGTCGTCAATCGATTTTGCAATAATTGCTTCAAGTGTTGGATCTGCTTTTAAGAGCAAAGTTTGACATTCTGGACTTAAATGAGTCAACTTCACTGTTTTGTTGGCTTCCATGTATTTGTGGGCGAGATTGCTCAGTGCTTCTACACCGGAATGATCACTCACCCTAGATTCTATAAAATCTATCTCTACATTGGTTGGATCTTCTTTAATCGAGAATTTACTATTAAAATTCTGCACTGAACCAAAAAATAGGGGTCCCCATATTTCATATACTCTGGTGCCATCATCTTTTACTCTCTTTCTTGCCCTAATCATAGTCGCATTTTTCCAAGCGAAAACCAAGGCAGACATAATTACACCGACTATTACTGCAATAGCCAAATCTTGCCATACAGTAACCGCGGAAACTGTTACTAATACAATGGCATCAGCTAACGGAATTTTATGAAGGATTCTAAAGCTACTCCACGCGAAAGTACCAATGACTACCATGAACATTACGCCAACCAATGCTGCAATAGGAATTTGTTCTATTAGTGGTGCGCCAAATAACACAAAACAAAGTAGCGCAATAGCAGCTGCAGCGCCGGATAAGCGTCCTCGGCCTCCGGAATTCACATTTATAATTGATTGCCCGATCATAGCACAACCACCCATACCACCAAAAAGACCATTAAGAATATTTGCACCGCCTTGAGCAACGCATTCTCGGTTGCCACTTCCTCTACTTTCCGTCATCTCATCAATGAGATTCAATGTCATAAGCGATTCGATGAGACCAACCGCCGCTAATAGGACGGCCGTTGAGGCAATTAGACTCCAATGTCCTGTTAATGTATCGAATAAACTGAAGATCTGGAATTGAAATGATGGTAAGGAACCTTCTAATCCTGATCCACCACCATCTCTTATGAATGAACCTACTGTGCTAACGTTCAAATCTCCAAAGATGGTAATGGCCGCTACAACCATTATCGCCATTAAGGCGGCTGGTATTTTTTTAGTGAGTTTCGGAAGGCCGTACATGATCCCCATGGTCACACCTACTAAGCCAAGCATTATTAAAAGCTCTTGACCAGACATCCAGCTTATATTACCATTGATGTTCTTTTTGAATAATCCAAGCTGGGATAAGAAAATGACTATTGCCAGTCCATTCACAAAACCCATCATTACGGAATGTGGGATGAGCCTTACAAACTTGCCTAATCTGAATACACCAGCCAAAACTTGAATGGCACCAACAAACAATAAAGTGATAAAGAGCCATTGAAGGCCTAAGTTTTCTATTGGGATCGCTAGGGCGTCCCCTACGATATTTCCTTGCTGTATGAGATGAACCATAACAACGGCCATGGCACCAGTAGCACCTGATATCATCCCTGGTCTTCCACCAAATAAGGCAGTGACTATTCCCATCATAAAGGCGCCATATAAACCTACTAAAGGATCTATACCAGCAACAAACGCAAAAGCTACCGCTTCTGGCACCAGCGCTAATGCGACTGTTAATCCAGAAAGGATATCGTTTTTAGGGTTATTAGTAAAATTGTGAAAAATACTTCGCATAAACTTTTGGTTAGAGCTTACAAAAACGAATCATGCTTACCAAAAAGCATGATTATATATTTTGCAAGAATATGAACGTTTTGTTAAAACGATTACTACAAAAAGGGCGCAAAGCTAAAACATTCTGCAGTGACCTACAGAATGCTTGAGAAAATTTATGAATCTTTTATTTTGTTAAACGATTAAGCAATAGCTGGCTTTTTTTTCAAATCATAAGCTCCAGTACCCAAACTGTTGAGTAACGAAAAATGACTTTTCAAAGCGTCGAAGAAAGTGCGATGCTCGTGATATGGCACACCATACTCGTGAGCTGTGTCCTTAACGATACTCGAAATTGATTTATAATGGATATGGCAAATGTTCGGAAATAAATGATGTTCAATTTGAAAATTCAAGCCACCTACATACCATGAAAACGCCGTACTGTTATTTGCAAAATTTGAGGTTGTGTGCAGCTGGTGTATCGCCCAACTATTTTCCACACTACCAGTTTCATCTACTTTGTAGAAGTTAGTTTCTTCCAATACATGCGCAGGCTGAAAAATATATGCTAAGGTCAATCCACAAAGGAAATGCATAAGAACAAAACCGAGCACTATCTGCCACCAAGCAAACGGAAGGAGGATCAGAGGAAGAACCAAAGTCAAGGTAGTATACCAAATTTTATTAAAAGCTACTTGGAAAATAGCTTGTCTTTTTGTGAGGCCTTGACCGTGAAGAAGATTCTTTTTTTCGTATCTAAATATTTGCTCAAAATCCTTACTTAGCATCCAGTAGATAGTCATAAGGCCATAGAAGAATGATGCATAAAACGCTTGAAACCTATATCTTGTCTTGTAAGGCTGATCTGGCGTAAAGCGCATAATGGGCTTACTTATATCATCATCAAATTCATGAATATTCGTAAATGAATGATGAAGCACATTATGCTGTATTTTCCAGTTTATATGGTATGCTCCCAAAAAGTTGGCTAAAAACCCTAAGGCTGCATTAACTTTTTTGTTTTTAGAATAAGCGCCATGATTTGCATCATGCATCACCGAGAGTCCTATACCAGACATTCCAAAACTCATCAAAACCCATGTGAGCATCATTACCCAAACATTGGTAACAATTCCGCTGAGCAAGACAATTAGAGGAATAAAATACAATCCAATCATAAAAGTTGTCTTCACTTTCATCTTGAGATTGGCGTATTTGCTGATATTATTCTCTTTAAAATGTTTGTTGACGCGTTTACGTAGCTCCTCAACAAATTCTGGTCTGTCTTCTTTATTAAAATTTACTATAGGGGTTTGCATAGACGTTATTTAAGCATTCAAAGATAACTCTTAAAATCTGCGTATCCAGATATACGGTTGTTAAATGTTCGTATGTTGCATATTTGGAATTGCATTTTATTAATAAAAAGCGAAGCATTTTTTGCACGCTATTCATTATGAAAATTTTAACTTTTAACTAACAAACTTGTTTTAGCAAATTAAAGATTGTTGAAAATTTATCTAGAATTGTTTGATTCAAGTTGTATGGTAATGATCATTTTGAAGTGCGTCGATCGGGCGAGTACTTCGTGTCGAGCTAAACAAATCATTTGAATTATACCAAATTTGTAGCGGTACACCAATGAATTCATATCAACTTGCGTGAAATCAAACCCATAAAAATAATGATTAGAAAATCGAATATATTCTTATCACTAGCGATAATAACGCTTGCTTCATGCACGAGCACAAGTGATAAAAAAAGCGAGGAAAGTGTTGATTCTAAAGAAACAATGACACTAGGCCAAGAAGTCTCTTATAATGCGGACTCTACGACGATGAAAGGTTACATTGCTAATGATCAATCTATTGAGGGCAAGAAACCTGGCATCTTAGTTATTCATGAATGGTGGGGTCACAATGATTACACAAGGAACAGAGCAGATATGCTTGCCAAGTTAGGTTACGTTGCGATAGCAGTAGACATGTATGGCGATGGGAAACAAGCAGCTCACCCAGAGGATGCTGGGAAATTTGCAGGGCAAGTTTTCGCTAATATAGAAGATGCAAAAGCAAGGTTTGAAGCTGCCTTAACAACACTTAAAAACAATCCAAGCGTCGACACTTCTAAAATAGCTGCTATCGGCTATTGTTTTGGCGGATCTGTAGCATTGACCATGGCGAATGCTGGATATGACTTAGATGCTGTTGCGGCATTTCACTCGGGTGTGCAATTACCAGTTCAACCGACAGGCGAATTGAAAACTAGAATTCTTGTCCAAAATGGTGCGGACGATCCAATGGTTTCTGAAGAATCTGTTGAAGGCTTCAAAGCGACTATGGAAGCGGCGAATGCAACTTACGAGTATATCGCTTATCCTGGAGCAGTTCATGCGTATACAAATCCAGAGGCGACAGCTCTTGGTGAAAAATTCAAATTGCCACTCGCCTACAATAAAGAAGCAGATGAGAAAAGCTGGGAGAAAATGAAGTCTTTCTTAGCGGCATCTTTTGAGTAAAAAAACGATTATAGGCAATAGTATTTTAATCTATTGCCTCTAATTCTTATCAAAACTATTCACCATATAGAGTTCCAAACAAACACTTCCTGTAATAGAAGTGATGATAACTTTACTTAGTTTATGCTTATAGGAAGCCATTCTTTTCGGCACTGGAGAATATAACGCGTTTGTGAATCAGACAAAAACATTTATGTCTGATGGTTTTGATGATGAAGATAACCGTTACATTGATTTGATCAGTTCAAGAAAATCATGGTGTTGTTCTGCTGACCATTCAATGATAAGATTGGAGTCATTTTACACCATAATCTAGCGCAAATGGATGTGATAGTCTTGAAACACAAAAGGTATTGTTTGGAAGCAGCTAAATGCCACACAAGACTAAATTATACCTTTAAAGGTAAAAAAGACTGATGATTATAAGCCGTTAAAAATAGCAATAAATATTATTTATTAATTGAGCATAATAGGGTGTTTCTTAGAGGATAATAGGGATAAATTGTATTTACCGCCAATTTAGGGCTTACCCTATTGATTAATAATGGTGCGGCTGAAATTTGTTTCTCGATTAAACTACCTGTTCAAAATGAGTTTTTTGGTAAAAAAAAACCACTCAACAGAGTGGCTTCAAATTCTAGAACATTTTTTTAACGGGTATAACACAGGAATCGGATATTGTGGGAAGATGCTAATTAGCGTCTGTCTATAGCGTAAGAGGCTTATTCAAAATGTTCGAGATCGAGGCTTGCGACAGAAAAAAAATGAAGCCGTCGTGGAACAGCCGTCGTGGAACAGCCGTCGTGGAACAGCCGCCATGGAATGGTTTCCTTTCGAAAATCGGTCCGCCGAAGCGGAGTATTTTTTCGATGAGCGTAACGAAGAGTTCGGACATTATGGACAGACGCTATTTAAGGGACAGTTACTTCCCCAAGGTCATTCCATTCTATGTCCTCATAATTAAAAGACCCAGACCCAGATCCTTCAAGCATTGCCTCTAAGTCTAAATTAAAAGTAATTGCATCGCCTGCTGTCAGCGGAATTTGTTCTTCAAAAATGATGGAACTATTCCAGTTTGATCCACTGTAGTAATCATAAAATTGAACGGTCATATCATTGATCGTCTGTGGAAGGACGTACATACTCCTTACCGGGTTCCAAGCATCTATGTAGTTGTATAAATAGTTGTTTTCAGAAATTGAGGGCACCATTTCTTCATCAATGATTGCATAATCCATAGCGTCAACAGTCATCATTTCTAATGATATAGCACTGTTCTCTGCGATTTGTGAGTTGGTAAGTTGAAAAGAAATTTTCGCTGAAATATTTTTCATGTCCAATTCAACAGCAGAAGTTGCATCCGTCAATGCGATTTGCTCAAAGCCTACAAATATTGGTCCTTCGCTAGTGATACCGGTTGGAATAACCATGTCATCAAAAATCGACATTGTATCACCCTCTTGATAATAGTAGTCGTAGTAGGGATAATAATCGGCTGTTAATGCTAAGATTTTATAGGTACCAGCTCCTAAAGCAGGTATAAATATGGAATCTGGAATTCCACCTGCCCCGTCATAGTTATTATTATAATATCTTGTTTCGTAGACAATATTTCCCTCACTATCCATGATGTAAACCGTCAAGTTTTTCACTTCGTCGGATTGAACAGCGCGACCATTTCCTGAAGTAAACTCATAAGTGATTGATTCTTTAATACCCGTGATGTAGAAGCTATGGTCTCCCTGTTTTAGATTTTCTTCAGCCTCATTGAGCTCACACCCGACTAGAATAATTATAGCAATAAATGGTAGGAGGTATTTATTTAATGGATTCATATTATGGTGATATTTATTAAAAACAGATTCATTACCAAGACGAATAGAAGTAAGTTTTAGTTGTAAGCTTCTATTCAATTTAAATAAAATATTGCTGATTTATGTTTGATTTTTTGCAAATACAACAAATAGAAGCATGGATATCACTAAAA
>JBLIIJ010000084.1:0-17435 GCA_047635055.1 Cyclobacteriaceae bacterium
AAAGATCCTGAAGTCGGAACTAAGCCGGGCGAAGACTCAGTCAATGATTTTTTTGAATACGTAAAATCGTTGAGATTGATAGTATACTCCAGATCACTGTAAGTACCGTCGACAGTTACTCCCATTGCGAAAGTAAATTCATCATTTTTCAGATAATGAATCACCTCTAAGGCACGATAATCTTCTATTGTGGTGACCAATGTCCATTTACCTGTGATATATTCAAACTCCTGAAGAACGACCGTTTTTTCATCGAGTTGTACGGATATTGGCACAAGTCTTACGCCAGCAGGTGATGGCACTTTAACCTTTATTCTGAAATCTGATAAAAGCTCCACTATTTCCGCTTCCTGCTCTCCAAAAAATACCTTAATCGAATTAGTCAAATTCGAGCCATCTATCGTGATAATATCACCTTCTCTTCCGTAGGCTGGATTATAACCGACTAACTTGGAATTAAAGGTTGATAAGATGGAGGTATGCGAATAGGTGGTGACCCCATTAGACCTTAAAAAAGCTCGATAATGGTATTCGGTATTCTGCTCCAGCGAATCTTGCTCCACAAGAAACGATCCCGGAGAATTTTTTCCGCCTAAGGAACGTATAAACGAATTTGTGAAATTTTCATCTTTCGCAAATTCAAAACCGTGATCTTGTATCGTCGATTCTGAACTAAATACGCGCCCTAAAACGCGCACCTTGTTGCTAGATATAAATAGAATGTCTTCCAACAACACGACATTTTTCCCTGAATCAGGTTCATCGAAAAAACATCCACTTAGACTGATGGCTAATAGAAAGAAGCCAATAATTTTTATCCTCATATATTGTAAATCATAAATATCGATGTAGCGCGTCAACAACTTGAATTATTAATACCCTTACAAAAAAATTATTTCCATGAAAAAGAGATACTCATAATAAAGTCCGTAATTTAGATAAGGAATATTAAAGAATTAACTGAAATTTTATCATATTCATAACATTTATATGAGTGGCGTCAAGGAGTGATAAATGAAATTAATCATTCAGGACAGATCATTTTTGAATTTTAAACGTTAATCTCGTGTTAGTTTTATTAAGCTTTAAAATAACTTAAGACATGGACAATATCCTTTTATCCTTTTTGGTAGCTCTTTCCACTTTATGGTCCTCCCCTATCGAGCACAACACTAAAACAGATGAAAATGAAATTATTTGGTACACCTTCGAAGAAGCAGTGGCATTATCCGAAAAAAAACCAAAAAAACTGCTTGTAGATATCTATACAGATTGGTGTGGTTGGTGTAAAAAAATGGAGAAAGACACTTACAGTAAAGAAGAGCTAGCAAAATACATAAACAAGAATTTCTATGCTGTAAAGTTTAATGCTGAACAGAAAGAATCCATTGAGTTTGATGGACATACTTTTAAGTTTGTCGCGAGTGGAAGACGCGGTGTTCATGAGTTGGCTGCCGCTTTGACAAATAACAAATTAAGTTATCCTACAACAGTTTTCATGGATGAAGAGAATAGAATTATTCAACCTATCGCTGGCTACCTAGATGCGAAAGCTATGGACCCAATTGTGAAGTACATTGGAGGAAATAACTACAAAGACACTCCTTGGGAGGAATTTCAGAAAAAATATAAGACCGTTTATTAAATTCATGCAACCCTCCTATATGTTTGTTTGTCTTTGAAAGAAAATAAAATTATGAAAACATATTTATTGGCCATTGCGGTCCTTTTCTGTATTTCGGGTGTTTGGGCACAGACCCGACAATTGAGTAGCTTTTCAGAGGTATCAACACAAGAAAGTATAAATGTAAAGTTAAAAAAGGGATCGAGTAATACTGCTCAAGTTTCCGCAAGAGGTCTTGATGAAACTGAGGTGCTAACTGAAGTCTCTAATGGACGTTTGAAAATCGAACTAGTGGGGACAAATTATCGCGATATTAATGTCGACGTAATTATCACTTATACAGATGAGTTAGAAGGCTTATTTGCCTCCTCTTCCAGCTCAATTACTGTTGAAGATAATTTAAAATCAAATGAAAGATTCGTACTGGACGTAAGTAGCTCTGGAAATATCTCGATGAAGCAACTAACAGCTCCTTCTGTAGACATGAAAGCTTCAAGTAGTGGAGATATTGAAGTAGGATTAAGTACGAACATACTTTCTGCTCGTGCTTCAAGCAGTGGTGAATTGGTTGTCAGTGGAAACGCAGAATCCAGTACAATAAAAACAAGTAGCTCTGGTGAATTTGATGGGTATTCATTTATCACATTAACTGCTGACGTCTCTGCAAGTAGTGGTAGTTCGATCAAGCTTGAAGTAAAGGAAAATTTGACGGCAAAAGCATCAAGTGGAGGCTCAGTAAGATATAACGGTAATCCTAAAAATGTAGATAATAGTGCAAGCAGTGGTGGCTCAATAAAAGGTTGATCTCAATAAAACAAAAGCAAAAGCCATTTTCAATAATTAGAGAATGGCTTTTTTTTGGTTCAATTTTGAGCGATTGAATCATACTTAAAAGATTACTGTATGCTTGTTGAGGATGTGATTTACCTTTGCAACTATGATAATTCCTAACAACGATAAATTCAAATCAGGCTTTGTTTCCATTATTGGTAAACCCAATGTTGGAAAATCTACTTTGATGAACTCACTTACCGGAGAACGTTTATCGATTACGACTAACAAAGCCCAAACAACACGGCATAGGATTTTTGGAATTATCACTTCGGAAGATTCGCAAATTGTTTATTCAGATACGCCCGGTACTTTGGATCCTACCTACAAACTACAGGAGAAGATGATGAAGTTTGTTAAAACATCATTACAAGATGCTGACGTTATTATATACATCGTTGAACTCGGTGAAAAAAAGGATGAAACGGGTTGGTTAGAAACTGTAAAAGCATCTCACGCTCCAGTGATATTTTTGATTAACAAAATAGATAAAGCCAAAGGCTCTCAAATTCTGGATAAAGAGACTTATTGGCAAGACTTACATCCAGGTTTAGAAATTATGGCGGTTTCGGCTTTAGAGAATATCAACCTTGATAAGCTACATCAACGAATTTTAGAATTATTACCCTATCACCCCCCCTACTTTCCGAAGGATGAGCTCACCGATAAATCGGAAAGGTTTATCACTGCTGAAATTATCAGAGAGAAAATTTTCCTGCTCTATAAACAAGAGATTCCCTACAGCTCAGAAGTAGTCGTTAGCTCGTTTAAGGAAGAAGAAAAAATCATTCGTCTTGAAGCAGAAATTTTCGTTGAGCGGAATAGTCAAAAAGGGATCATCATCGGAAACAAAGGAGAAGCTATCAAACAGCTGGGTATTGCTGCGCGTAAATCTTTAGAAGATTTTTTTGGAAAACAGATCTATCTAGAAACAAGGGTTAAGGTGGAAAAAGATTGGAGAAAACAAGATCGAGCCTTGAAAAAATTTGGCTACTAAACATAATTACAGAATGTAAGGCTTGTTTCTATTTGAGCAATGATGTTCATTCTCTTTCAATCATGGCTTTTTAACTTAATAGTGCGACCTTTGCAAGCATTTTAAAATTTCAAATTTCCATTATCAATTCTTAGATGGCAAATATAGTAGCAATAGTAGGTAGACCAAATGTTGGTAAATCAACCCTTTTCAATAGGTTAGTCGAGCGTCGACAAGCTATTATGGATAATGAATCCGGTGTGACTCGAGATCGTCATTATGGATATAGTGAATGGAACGGTCGTCATTTTACCGTTATTGATACGGGTGGTTATGTTGAAGGATCTGATGATATTTTTGAAGGCGAAATTAGAAAGCAAGTAAAAGAAGCATTATCGGAAGCATCTGTTATTTTATTTATGGTAGATACTATGACGGGTCTTCATGGCCTAGACCAGGATTTTGCCAATGTAATTCGAGAAATTAATAAGCCTGTTTTTATTGTTGCTAACAAAGCAGAAAACAACGAGAGGATGCTCGGCGCAAATGAATTTTATGCACTTGGTCTAAATGCTAATCTCTTTGCCATTTCATCTGCAGATGGTTCTGGAACAGGAGACTTACTTGATGATGTCGTTAATTGTTTTGAGGAGGATGAGGATGTAGAAGAAGCACAATCTTCTCTCCCGAAAATAGCTATTTTGGGACGACCAAATGTTGGGAAATCTAGTTTTCTAAACGCACTTGTCGGTACAGAAAGAAGTATCGTCACCGATATAGCTGGTACCACGCGAGATGCCATTAATACTCGCTACAACTTATTTGGTAAAGACTTTATTCTCACAGATACTGCGGGAATTCGAAAGAAAGCAAAAGTAAAAGAAGACATTGAATTCTACTCCGTTTTAAGAGCTATCCAAGCACTTCAAGATTCAGATATTTGTATCATCATGGTTGATGCTGCGCGTGGACTTGAATCACAAGACATGAGCATCTTGGCACTTTCAGAGCGATATAAAAAAGGAGCCATTTTGATGATCAACAAATGGGATTTGGTTGAAAAAGATGGTAAAACAGCGGATCAGTATAAAAAGAATTTACAAGAAAAACTGGGGCCACTCTCCTACATTCCTATCATCTTCACAAGTGTTTTAGAAAAACAACGTATTATGAAGGCTGTTGAGTTAGCGCTTGAAGTTTATGCTAACAAAACAAAAAAAATAAGCACCTCGGTATTGAACGATACCATGTTGCCGGAAATTGAGCATTATCCGCCACCCGCTATTCGTGGAAAATATATTAAAATCAAATACATTACGCAATTACCAATAGCCAATCCTACGTTCGGTTTTTTCTGTAATTACCCAAAGGATATTAAAGAATCATACCACCGATTTTTGGCGAATAAGCTTAGATCACATTTTGATTTTAAAGGCATTCCTATTCGATTGGTTTTTAGAAAGAAGTAATTACCTCGCTACTTCTTAAGACTTTCGATTTCTTGTCTCAATAGCTTTATCTCATCGACCATGTTTTTAAATGAATCATGGTCGATTGTTATTTGATTCTGATTGTCCCCGGTCATCGCTAGTTTTATATCATTGTCTTTGGCCATTTTCTCATGAACCTGGCTAGTTAAGACGGCTACAAATACATTGAAACTAATAATTGCCGTGAAAACGACAAAGCTTACGAAGAAGCCTTTTACTAACCAGTCATTATAAAAGGAAGAACTGGCGGAATTCATTACATCTGTCCATCCATCCAAAGTCATCAATTGGAAAAGTGTCATAAATGCACTGGGCAAGTTTGAAAAATTGGCTTGTCCAAAATCTTTATGCTCGAAGAAATACACCCCGATGATCGAATAGATATAGAGTAAAATTCCAAGCAGCAATACAAAAGAAAATACTGTTGGGATGATCCTTTTCTCCACCATTTTTAGCTCGTCACTAATTTCCAATAATCGAAAAATTCGTAATACTCTAAACAAGCGACTCACAATCAAAAAGTCAGGGTGCTCTGTGATATGCTTGATCAAACTGATGGAAGTAAACAAGACAATCAAAAAGTCAAACCAATTCCAAAAGCCCTCCTCTGTAAACCTTACCCTGGAGTCTCCACCTGTCTTAGTTATTTTTACTAGTTTAAAAAAGTCGACTAGGCTCCCTGCTGAAGTCATTCGTACTATTATTTCAAAAATGAAAAAAATAGCAAATAGAAAATCAACTGTATGATAGAAAGGGTGCTCTGGTGGGTAATTGGTTTCAATTCCCAATATAATTGAACAGAGTACAATTGTGTAGACCACTGCACTTTGGAATACCTTAGAATTTTCAACTCGTCTGGCTAATTCTTCGGCTAAAACTAGACTTTCAAAATTCATAGAATCTAATACATCAATAACCACCAGTTGCTCGGATTCATCGTTTAGGCAACCATAGTAAAAAAGGTAAGCTAGAAGTATCAGCAAAAATTAATTTGGAACTGATAGACCAATAGTCATAGAATAGATTTTCGGAAAAGCAGCTAAAAATTGGACAGTGGAATAATCGATATTTTGAAGCCCTTGTCCATCCTCAGTAAACCAAAACCCTGTGAGCTCATGATGAATTGATAAAGTCTCCCGCTCGGGCTTACTTTCGATCATTTCCGAGTTTTCATCGTTATCACAAGAAATCAAAAAACTAAACAATATTAGAAGTTTGACTAAAAACGGCTTATCAATACAAAAAATAGTTAGTTATAAACAAAATCAAATATTAGAACCCGCAAAAACTGATAGCATTGCTCACTTGCAGAGTTATTAATTCATTGAAATTTGGAGATTGTATTAACACCCCACGCAACACCATGATAAGTCCTGCGGTCATTGCTATCATTGTTACTGCATTTGGAAATCGCTTGATGAGTAAACTGATCTTATTTCTGAAAACTAATACCATTCCCAGCGCGGGTAATGTCCCAAATCCAAAGGCTAACATATAGCCACTACTTTCTAGTACGCCCCCTTGCATCATCGCTCCAGCTAAGGCTAAATAGATGAGCCCGCACGGCAATAATCCATTAAGTATCCCTGCTCCAAACCATTTAAATTTTGACTGATATAATGGAATAAATATCTTTTTTGCTTTACTGTAAAAGCTAGATCTATAATAAATACCTTCTATCTGATTTCTCCATTTAGGAAAACCGTAAATTCCAATGATCATCAGACCTGCAATGATTGACGCGGATTGCTGAAAAGCAAAAGTATTAAATGCCACACCTAATGTGCCTGCCAACAAGCCAAACAGCATATAGATGGCTATTCGACTTAAATGATATATCACAAATGATTGAATATTTCCAGCGCCTTTGGTCATCGCAACCATAATAGGACCGCACATTCCGATACAATGAAAACTACCAATTAGCCCTATTACAAACGCACCAATCATCGAATATAAATGTCCGTTTCTTGGTAATACGTTTTGCCCTCGTTTTCCCAGTCTAATTTCAAAGTATAGTTTCCTTTGACTATCCCAGATTTGGCTATTAGCTGATGACCATCCGTACCCGTTTCGATATCAATCCTTCGATCAAAGATGGTTCTGGAAACATGGAAAAAATGAATTTCTCCTTTGGCATTTTTGAATGACTCTGGATATGAAATAACAATGTTTTTATCTCCTTGTTGAATATCTATTTCCACGCCAGAATTGAGCAAATTTGCTTGATCATTCATGCGTTGTTGATAGTTGATTTCATCCTTGTAATAGGTCTCTGAAACCAGGTCGAAATCCTCATTAAAGGCTCTAACAACAAAGTATAAAATAAACGTTGCAAAAAGAATAAATGCCAACGCGATACTATTTCCCCAATTCATTTTCATATATACTAGATTTTATTTGTTGATCTTATTTGGATATGTATTGGTTTTCAATAAGTTGCTTAGCTACACAACAGCAATTGAGTATCCATTTCAAACACTGTACGATCGGAAATCAACTTAAACATTCTCGATTTTTTATTACAAGCTTGGTCCTAAAAACTTGGTCCCCACTTCCTCTAACAGTGCATCGCCACTATATACGCCAATCTTAATTTTACTACTCATTTTTTGCAAATCCTTAGGGTCAATGACGACAAACATGGCACCTTCTGTTAAACTTTGTCCAGAGACAGTCAATTCATCTCCAACCATTTGAATTTCTCCTTTTGGCGAAAGCAATTCAAACCTGATATTTAGTAAGTTACTCGTCTTATTCACCATTTTGATTTGATACAAATTGGATACCCTTCCATCCTCCTTTTTCTGATACATGATCCCCGGTGTTCTGAGTATCGTTGTTTCTACATCTGAACGAAGCATTAGTAGCGTGCTCAATACGCCAATTAGAATTACTAAAACAGCGCTGTATGCTTTTGTCCGGGTAGTAAACTTAAAAGGTGTCTTCTCTAAAATATTCTCTTCTGATGCGTATCTAACCAAACCTTTCGGCTTTTTGATTCGATCCATAATGGAATCACAGGCATCAATACACGCCGTGCAGTTGACACAATCAAGCTGTGTACCATTCCTAATGTCGATCCCTGTTGGGCATACATATACGCATTGCTTACAGTCGATACAGTCACCTAGTCCTTTTTCCTCTCTATCTTCTCCCTTGCGAAGTTTGGCTCTATTCTCTCCTCTGACGTGATCATAGGCAACAACCACACTCTGTTTGTCCAACAACACTCCTTGTAGCCTTCCATATGGACAAACTGTGGTACAGACTTGCTCACGCATAAAGCCAAACACACCATAAAAAAGCCCTGTGAATACCGTCATAGCGATGAATCCACCAAAAGCTTCTTGTGGCCCAGCCAAAATCATGGATTGAAGATCCTCTACACCAATGATATAGGCTAGAAAAGTGTGCATAATCAAAACACTTATCAAGAGAAATGCGATATGTTTTGTGCTCTTTTTAAATATTTTCTCTTGGTTCCAATCTTGCTTATCGAGCTTTTTCTGCGCCATATAGTCTCCTTCAATAAAGTACTCAACTTTACGAAAAACCCATTCCATAAAAATGGTCTGCGGACAAATCCATCCGCAAAAAATGCGACCAAAAACCACGGTAAAAAGTATAATAAAAACCACCGTAGTTATCATACCAATAACTGCAAGAAAAAAATCTTGAGGCCAAAATGTCTGACCGAAAATGATAAACTTTCTTTCTAATACATTGAATAATAGCAATGGCGCTCCTCCAATTTTGATAAATGGACCTGAAACCAGAATAGTTAATAAAAGGATACTAACCACCATTCGATAATTGGTAAACTTACCTTTTGGCTTTTTGGGATAAACCCAAATTCGTTTGCCATCCTCGTCCACAGTCGCTAGATGGTCGCGAAAATCCTCTTCTGCGTCTTTGTCCTCATATAACTTTTCTAATTCCGTAGACATCACATTCCAGCTTCCACTGTTTTAGTTTCAACAGCTTGTCTATCAAAAATTTCTCCTTGAGGTTCTTTCTGGTTTGGTGGATTAGTGCCTTCAAACGTCACGATATAACTGGAAACTTGCTGCATTTGCTTGGGACTCAATTGTGACTTCCAAGAAATCATTCCTTTCGCAGCTACTCCGTATTTAATCACTTTAAAAATAGATTTTGCATCTCCGCCATGAATCCAGTATTGATCGGCAAAGTTTGGTCCCACGCCCCCTTCACCCAGCTGTCCGTGACATGCTGCGCATTTTGAAATGAAAATTTCCATTCCAGCAACTAAGTCCAATGGATCATCACTAAAGCTGACATTAGATTCATCGATCAAATTATCTAAAGATGCTAAGTAAGTTTCTACTTCTATTTTGGCTTGCGCCATTTCTTGATCGTACTCTTCCACTTGTGTAGGGCCATCTAGTATGAAAACATTGACTAGATAAATAATACCAAAAACAATCGTGCCATAGAATCCATACAACCACCAAGGTGGAAGTCGATTGTCCAGTTCTCGGATACCGTCGTAGCTATGATCAGTCATTACCGTGTTTTCTTCAGAAATAGGAACAGAGTCATTCATCCTATTCCAAAACCTTCTCCAAAAACCTACGCCTTCTTCTCCAGGTATCACTGCAAATAATGATTCTTCTTCTAAGGATGGATTATTCACTTTGGTCATAACGCGCAAAGCATATACAGCTACAAACAAAGCTAACATGGCCATGAAAGCCACCAAAATTGCCATGCCTATCACTATCTCTAGTTGATATTGAGTGTATAGACTTTCCAAACTTCCTTGTGTCAGTTCCTGTGAATTCCCCAATTGTGGAACCACACCTAATATTGATACTATGAGAAATTTAATCTTGTGCATGGTTATCTTCTTTAGCGTCGAGTGGTATTTGAGAATGAAGGTTCATTTCTGTCTTACTTGTTCTGAGGACATACACAAAGAGCCCAATAAAGAAGACAAAGAATATGACGAAGGAGATCAAAGGGAATATTTCAATACCCACTATTGTCTCCATATGATGTCTAATAAATTTCAACATAGTCTTTTAATTTTTTTCGGCTAAACCATCGATGTTACTAATATCAGTACCCATTCTTTGCAGATATGCTATCAAGGCGATGATTTCCTTATCAGATTTCACCTCTATGCCTTGAGTGGCAAGGTCTTGCATGATCAAGTTTGCTTGTTTCTCCGCATCAGCCACTGACTCATTCGCAAAACCTTCCGCATATGGTACGCCTAGTGTTTGCATGGCACTGATCTTATCAGCCGTCATATCTTTGTCCCAATCTTGTTCGTACAGCCATGGGTATGGTGGCATAATAGAACCTGGCGACATACTCGTTGGATCCAGCATATGATAATAATGCCAGCTGTTTGGATACTTGTTTCCAATTCTTAGCAAATCTGGTCCAGTCCGCTTTGATCCCCATTGGAACGGATGATCATAAACAAACTCTCCAGCTTTTGCATATTCACCATATCGAGCTGTTTCTGAGCGAAATGGTCTAATCATTTGAGAATGACACGTGTAGCACCCTTCTCTTACATAAATATCTCGGCCATGTAACTCTAGTGGCGTGTAAGGCTTAACTGATGTTATTGTTGGAACATTAGAGCTTATCAAGAATGTAGGAATGATTTCTACTATCCCTCCGATAGCGACCATAACCAAACTCCAAATCATCAAGTTTATTGGTCTCCATTCGAAAATCCTTCTATGCCAGTGTTCATTTGGTGACGGCTTGTAGTCTTTCACCAATGGCGCGGCTTGAGCTTTAGTATTCGGTATGAACTCGCCAGAACTCGCGGTTTTCACCAAGTTATAGACCATAACGAATACTCCAGATAAGTACAATAATCCCCCGAATGCCCGCAACATATACATTGGCATGATTTGAGTGACTGTTTCCAAAAAGTTACTGTAAACCAGTGTTCCTTCTGGAGTAAATTGTTTCCACATTAAACTTTGTGCAAAGCCAGCCCAGTACATTGGCAATGCATAAAATATGATCCCCATAGTACCTATCCAAAAATGGGCATTAGCCAATTTTTTGGAGTAAAGCTTGGTTCCATACATTTGAGGAATCAAATAATACAACATCGCAAAAGTCATGAAGCCATTCCAGCCTAATCCACCAACGTGTACATGCGCTACAATCCAATCGGTAAAATGAGCCACCGCATTAAAGTTTTTCAAGGAAAGCATCGGACCTTCAAAAGTCACCATGCCATAACACGTGATCGCAACAACCATAAATTTCAAAATAGGATCTTCTCTTACTCGATCCCACGCTCCACGAAGTGTTAGTAGTCCGTTGAGCATTCCTCCCCAAGATGGAGCTATCAACATAATAGAAAATACAACACCTAAAGATTGTGCCCAGTCTGGCAATGCGTTATATAACAAATGATGAGGTCCTGCCCAGATATAAATAAAGATCAAGGCCCAAAAATGAATGATTGATAAACGATAGGAATAAATCGGCCTATTGGAAGCTTTAGGAATAAAGTAATACATCAAACCTAAGTAAGGCGTTGTAAGGAAAAAGGCTACTGCATTATGTCCGTACCACCACTGTACTAAAGCATCCTGCACTCCCGCATAAACAGAATAACTTTTGAATAAACTAATGGGTAATTCGATAGAATTAACAATATGTAAAAGTGCCACGGTAACGAATGTGGCTATATAGAACCATATAGCCACATAGAGATGACGCTCTCTTCTTTTAATAATGGTTCCCAACATATTAATCCCAAAAACCACCCATATCAAGGCTATGGCTATATCAATCGGCCACTCTAGCTCAGCATATTCCTTACCTGATGTCATTCCTAGAGGCAAAGTGATTGCCGCAGAAAGTATAATGGTTTGCCAACCCCAAAAATGGATTTTACTTAGCAAGTCACTAAACATTCGTGCTTTGCAAAGTCTTTGTAACGAATAATAAACACCAGTAAAAATGCCATTCCCAACAAAGGCGAAAATCACTGCATTGGTGTGTAGTGGCCTTATCCTTCCAAATGTTGTGTATTGTAAGCCGAAATTGAGCTCTGGCCAGACAAACTGACTTGCGACAAGCAAACCAACCGACATACCAATAATGCCAAAAATAGTTGTGGCGATCAGGAAGAGCCGTACAATGCTATTGTCATAATAAAAAGTATCAACACCCAAGTTTTGTTGCGGCGCTGATTCAAGCTGTGGTTCAGAAATCTCTGTCATTGATCGTTAGGTTTGGTTTCATCATCAAAAAGGATTCTGACTGAAGGCGTGTAATCATCATCATATTGACCAGACTTGGAAGCCCAGATAAAAGCCACGAGAAAGCTGGTGGCCAACAATAAACTACATCCGATCAAAATAAATATTACGCCCATAATCCTTTGGCAAGGATAGCAGCAGATGAGCGCTTGCTTTATGAGGGTGTTCAGCCAAAGAAATGATTTTTATCAGTCAGAAGTAATGTTGGTCTATTTGATATTCTCGTATAACTTGGATATACATTCAAAAAGCTAGATTTAGCCTTTAAACCCTTTCAAGCTATTGTTTATCTCTAGGTTTTTTACCCAGTCAAGAAACATGAGTAAAAACTAAAAACATTGGAAACCACAAGACCCATTAGCTAAAAGTCATTCATACAATTCGAGAAATCGTCAAAAAAATCAATATGCTCAACCTAAAATCTGTCCATCATATCGCGATTATTTGTTCTGACTATCATGCTTCTAAGAAATTTTATGTTGATATTCTAGGTCTTGAAGTAATGCAAGAGATATATCGAGAAGCCCGTGATTCATGGAAACTAGATCTTTCCTTGAATGGCATTTACACCATAGAGCTATTTTCGTTTCCCAACCCTCCTGCGCGCACCTCCAAACCAGAAGCTGCAGGCCTGAGACATCTGGCGTTTGTGGTCAACGATATTGAGCAAGCTATAGAGCATCTACAAGCAAATGGAATCAAGACTGAACCAGTGAGGCTCGACCCTCACACTAACAGGAAATTCACTTTTTTCAGCGATCCTGATGAGCTCCCCTTAGAACTTTATGAGATCGTAGAATAATTAATTGTTGGTCTTGCTTTCAAAACACCTCCACCCTGCGATTTCAGCAAGAATTGTAATCAACCCAACGACTGTCAATGAACTAATTGGCATGAGTATAGCGCTAACAATTGGCGACAATTTCCCAGAAATAGCAAACGATAATCCTATTATGTTGTAAGAAAAAGAAACGACGAATGCTAAAATTATAATACTGTTGATGGCTCTACTAAACTTCAAAAACTTAGGAAGCATTTCAATTGATTTAGCAGATAGCACGGCATCACATGCTGGGGAAAATTGATATACATCTTCTGCCACCCCAAAGCCAACATTGGCAGCTTTCAATGCACCGGCATCATTGAGCCCATCGCCTATCATCAGGCTAGCTGAGTGCAGGTTATTGATATATTCTAATTTATTTTGAGGGGTTTGATGAAATGTCATTTTATCAAAATAAGTCTTTAGCCTATGCGATTCCTTTTCTACATCTCCAGACAAAAGGTGTAGGCTAAATTGACTTTTAAGATCGGTTAAGACCTCAAAAATCCTATTCCTATACTTTGCCTGAAAGGTAAAATATCCCAGTACAATGTGATTAATCTCTACATAAACGGATGTTTCACGGTTCTTAGTATCTACTTCTTGACTGATCCATTTTGCAGACCCAATTCTTACTTTAACATCATTTATAGTAGACTGTGCTCCTTTTCCAAGTACCTCCGCGTAATCTGATATTAGAAGCTTTTCTATACGATCCCCTATCCATTTAGAGATGAGCCTGCTCAGCGGATGAGCCGAATTTGACGTGATCGTTTTTAAATAAGCCAATTGCTGATCATCAAGCGCCTTACCGACAAAAACAATCGACGATGCTCCTGACTCAGTCAGAGTTCCTGTTTTATCAAAAATGATCTCCTTAACTTTTGCTAATCGTTCGATCACGTTCGCCGACTTCAAATAGAGCCCTTTCCTTCCGATTAAGCGCATACCATGACCGTAGGCAAAAGGCAGAGTTAAGGCCAAAGCGCAAGGGCAGGCAATAATCAAAACCGCAGTAACAGCATTCCAAATTAACGTTGCATCTCGGAAGTACCAATATGTAGCAGTGCCAAGAGCCAAAATGATAATTATAGCAGTGAAATAATGACTTACTTTATCAATCAGGTTATCATAACGATGCACTTTTTCTTTGTCGAAAACCTGATTATTCCAAAACTGTGTCAGCTCGCTATTGCTCACTTTTTGGGCCAAAACCACCACAATCGGTCCTCCTACTTGGCGCGCCCCAGCGAATACACTTTCCCCTTGTTGCTTTTTGATCAATGCAGTTTCTCCAGTAACGAAACTGTAATCTAGCCGCGCCTCTCCTTCGATCAACTTTGCGTCTGCCGGAATGAGTTCCTGATTCCTGATAAGTATCAAGTCTCCTTTGTCCAGATCGTTGATCAATACATTCTTCTCAAACCCCTCAACTATTTTAGTGACGGAAATAGGAAAATAACTCTTATAATCTCTATCAAAAGACAATGCCTCGTAGGTTTTACTTTGATACCACCTACCAATCAACAAGAAGAAAACTAATCCTGCCAAAGAATCTATATAACCTGCTCCTGATTGGAAAATGATTTCGTAAACACTCCTACCAAAAAGTGTGATAATCCCCAGAGCTATAGGAACATCGATATTCAAATAACGTCTTTTTAAGCCTATCAAAGCATTTTTAAAATAATCAAAGCCTGAATAAAAGATGATTGGTAAAGCGAGTACAAGGTTGATCCAACTAAATAACTCCTTGAATTCTTTAGCCAACTGAAATCCAGTATCAAGATATTCAGGAAGACTCATAAGCATACTGTTACCAAAACAGAATCCCGCGACCGCTATTTTTAAACCAAGCACAGATTTAGCCTTAGTCTTATTTTCTTTTCCTTCTACCGAGTCAAGATTTATCAATGGTGGATAGCCTAAGCTTGCTAGCAATACGGCTAACTTTTTTAAACTCAACTCTTCCGGTTGAAAAGTGATGGTCAGTTCCTTTCGTATGAAATTGATTTGACTGTGTTGGATATGTTTTTCAAGTCTTGGCAAATGTTCAAGTAAATAAATACATGAGCTGCAGTGAATGCCCGGCAGGTATAGCTTGATAACTGCCTGATTATTATCATGAAATCGTAAGAGCTTTTTTTGAATTTCTTCATGATCAAGAAAAGCATATTTCCGTTCCGTGCTCATGTCTACTTGTACCTTAGCGGTATGGAGAGATCCGTTATCATAATAGTTGAGCAAGGCACTCTCAGAAAGCAGCTCATATACCGCCTTGCATCCATAGCAACAGAATGATTTATCGTCGAAGCGAATTTCCTCGTCACACGTTTCTCCACAGTGCTTACAAGCGATTTTTGATGTCGTCGTTGTGATCATTTAACTCCCAAGGCTGTTAGGAATCACCAATACAGGAACTCCTGAAGACTTTATGATCTCTATGGTATGACTTCCTGCATCATTATTCGACCCGTTACTGTTTATCCCAATAATAATCAAATCATGCGGCTCTTTTTTTATGTAATCGAGAATTTGATCATTGACATTCCCTGAAAGAAGAACAGGTTTAATGCAGGCGTCTACTGTCTCCTCTAGCTCCGCACAAAATTTTCTCATCTCCCTATCTAAGTCATTGAAGTTGTCTCTATCTGCATCCTTCATGCGGCCGATTGCAGCATTTGAAGGGTAAACATGTAAGAGGCTAATGCATATCTGTTGTGATTTACTAAAACCTAGACCCATTTTCACAGAACTCCAGGCAGCTGGTGAAAAATCAGTAGCAATTAAGATTTTATTAAAAGTGCGCATTCTTTCAAATTGAGATTCAAATGTATTTAATGACTTCAGTCTTCTTTATGACAGTTGTCAAAGGAAAAACTGAAATTAATCAGCCACTTCTCTGCACTCTTTCATGAACCTTTGTTAGGTTTATCAGAATTTAACAAGTGATAAACTAAGACATTAGCCATGGAAATAACAGAACAGTATCTTATGTCTAACAGTGGATTTGCACTTTTGAATAAGCTCTTTTTGAGTGCTACAGAGGGTATTATTATCATCAACGAATCTGGTGAGATTATTTTAGCCAATGAACGCGCCTACAAGCTTTTTGGCTATAAAAATGGGGAACTGATCAATCTCAATATTGACAAGCTTGTACCGACCCAATATAAAAGAAGCCATCACGCACATCGCGACAAGTTTTTTGAAAACCCATCATCGCGAAGGATGGGAGAAGGTAGAGATCTTTCTGGTTTGCAAAAAAATGGAGACACCTTTCCTTTAGAAATCAGCCTTAGTTTTTTAACACATGAAAATAGCAAACTCGTTGTTGCTTTTGTAACCGATATCTCCACAAGAAAAAGGCAAGAGCAGGCCTTAAATGACAGCCGCAAGAAACTCCAAGAACATACCAAAGAACTCGAATCTAAGGTTCGCGAAAGAACCCAAGAGTTAGAACACCTGAATCTAGGTTTGCAGAGTCAGATCAGAGAAAGAAAGTTAGCGGAAGAAGCGCTCAAAGAAAGTCTTAAAGAACTAAAAAAGGCAGAGACCGAAATACTGCATTCACTCGAAAAAGAGAAAGAAGTAAACGAACTGAAATCTCGTTTCATAAGTATGGCTAGTCACGAGTTTAGAACACCCCTAACCACCATAAACTCATCAGCAGACCTCATTGGGAAATATAAGAACACAGCGCAGCAAGCGAACAGGGAGAAGCATATTACCCGAATCAAAGGAGCGGTACATAACCTGACGAATATTCTAACTGATTACTTATCTCTAGAAAAACTGGAATCTGGTGTCGTAAATACCAATATTCAAGAGTTTAGTCTAAAGAAATTATTGATTGACTGCTTGAATGATTTTGAAATTTCTCTGAGTTCAACTCAAAAAATCAATTTAATTGAGAATGCAAAAATTGACTTGATTTCATCTGATCAACATATTCTAAAAAATGTTTTGATGAATCTCCTCTCCAACGCACTCAAATACTCAAAGGATGATGTTGACATTAATTTCGAAGAAAAAGGAGATGATTTTTTCCTTACAGTGAAGGATAGAGGAATTGGTATCCCCGAAAAAGAACAACAAATGTTATTTGATCGGTTTTTTAGAGCTGAAAATGCTGTGAATATTCAAGGCAATGGCTTAGGCCTAAATATTGTTCGCCGCTACATGGGTTTACTAGGTGGAACAATAACTTTCAAAAGTGAAGAAGGAATTGGCAGTGAATTCACAATATCTTTTCCAACAATAAAATAGTTCAAAATACATTTCCTCCTTTGGCAGTCAACGTTCAATTTGTTTATTATTTTTGACCAAGAGCAAATACCTTTATTCCCGTATACCCGAACATGAAAAAGAAGATACTAATCATAGAAGATCAGCTTGAAGTACGTGAAAATATTGAGGAGCT
>JBLIIJ010000085.1:0-17298 GCA_047635055.1 Cyclobacteriaceae bacterium
AACAAGAACAATTCGGGCAACTACTCTCTTCAAGCAAAAACAAAAGAGAGGAAATATTATCAAGAATTGGTACGCTTGAATTTGACTTAAGCGATTTAAGACCCCAGCAGAAGATTGCATCTGAACTGCTAGAAGATCTTCAATATAACCTAACCACCCAAAAGGAAGAAATGTCCCTCATGTCTGAGGTATTGTCTCAAAAGTCGACTTCCTTCAACGAAGAAAATGTCCTATTCCATAGACAGCAAAATAAGCATAACTCTATATCTCAAGAAATTAACTACAAGCTAGAAGCATTAGAGAACAGCGCAGATAGAATTGAAAAAAATCAAACAGAGTTATCGAAAGCCACTGACGATTTAAATCAACTGGTCAAAACAGGCGAGGAAAGTGATGAGGATCTTATCGCTATGTATGAAGAAAAAGAAGCCATCGAGGCAGGCGTAAACGAAGCGGAAAAACAGTATTACGAAGTAAGAGGCATCATTGATAGTGAAGAAAAAGCCATCCGAGAAGTCCAACGAATGCGTGAATCCGCAGACCACATTCTTATGGAATGGCAAAACAGACTCAATGAAAGTAAATTGCAACTGAATTCGGTAAAGGACCGATTGTCCGTAGAGTTCAACGTTGATATGAACGAGGTAAGTAAATTTGATAATGAAGATATCCTAAGTCTTACAGAGGAAGACCTTAAGTCTCGGGTGGAAAAAATGAAAACGCGGCTGGAAAATATTGGACCAATAAACCCAATGGCAATGGAGGCATATGAAGAAATAAAAGAACGCCATGTTTTCATTTCAACACAAAAAGAAGACCTTATCAAGGCTAAAGAATCGCTGCTCAACACCATAGGTGAGATTGACGCAGTTGCTCAAGAAACGTTCCTAGATGCTTTCGGGAAGATTAGAGAAAATTTTATTAAAGTATTTCGTACACTATTCACCGAAGAAGATGATTGTGAGCTAAAGTTGACGGATCCTTCAAGGCCTCTTGATTCCCCCATAGAAATAATGGCTAAACCAAAAGGAAAAAGACCATTAACAATCAATCAATTGTCCGGTGGAGAAAAGACGCTCACTGCCACTTCACTCCTATTCGCCATCTACCTATTGAAGCCTGCACCATTCTGTATTTTTGATGAAGTCGACGCTCCACTTGATGATGCCAACATTGATAAGTTTAATGAAATCATTAGGAAATTTTCAAAGGATTCGCAGTTTATCATTGTGACTCATAACAAAAGAACAATGATGAGCACTGACGTTATCTACGGTATCACGATGATAGAGCAAGGTGTTTCAAGAGTCATTCCTGTTGATTTAAGAGAGCTTGCTTAGCTCCTTATTACATTAAGTGAATCACTTGAAAGTACTGCATATTAATTCAACAGCTAAAACAGCTAACTGACCTAAAGCTTCCCAATAATTTGATCGGCTATGTGCTCATTTGACCTAATTATTTAATTCAGATGGCTTAAGATCAAATAATATTCTGAACGTATTACATCACCTGATATATTAGTATATCAAGTTTCGGAGTAGTTAACTACCTGATAGGCAATCAAAATTAAGTAAAAGGGCAGCATAATTATTTTATTAACACCCGTAATATCAGTTTATTATAAGTGATTTAGAAACACTTAAAGATCATGCTTTTTTCTTAATATATCCAAAACATCTATGCACTTCAAGCCTTTTTCATGAAGCCGAAAAAGGCGATAGAGATTTTTCCTAACCGCTTTAATAGTTGGACTTGGACCATGCTTACCTTTAAGTGAGTACTATTTAAAAGTGCAGATACTAAAGCTGAAAACCTTGAGTTCTAAAGTTGAATAAGATATATATGAAAAAAGGGTGTCTAATCGGAAATACTTTTCTTCGTGCTTTTTGCTAATTTGATCACTGCTTTCCCGAGAGACTCTGCACTTAGGAGATCCATAAATTGAGAAAAGCTTATGTCATGGTAGGTTCTTACTGTTCCTTTTCTTTTCCCTGATTTATAAAGAACATCAAGCCTCTTATCGCTTTTGCAATATTCTAATTTTTCTATAAGAGAAGAGTTGGGAGTAATGTTTATCTCTCTTACTGTTGTTGTATTAATTTCTACTGTCATCTCGTTTTACTGGCGTTAAACACGAACACTTTATAGCTTAAAAATAACTGTTAAAAACTAAATCTAATCCTAAGATTCGATAAACGCTATTATTCCTAGATAAACAAGATCTTTTATTGGTCAAGCCATTCTTTGAATTGCCCTACCCTTTCTCTGGCCACAATTACTTGCTCCTCCTCAAACTGGTCCACCACGACTTCCAATCGAGAATTAGTAAAAGCAATTATATCCTTGATATAGTCGAGGTTAATAATGAATTTCCTAGATATCTTAAAAAATTTCTCACTGCTCAATACTTCGTCCGCTTTATCTACAGAAAAGTCGATTAAATATTTTCTTCCTTGTTTAGTAAAAATATAAGTGGCCTTATCACTACTGTAAACCAACTGTACGTCTGAAGTATCGATGGTTTTTAAATGTTCTCCTACTCTTACAACAAATCGCTCTTTGCCTTTTGGCTGCATTGATTTGATAAGCTGAACAATATCACTTTGGCTGTTAGACTCCTCACGATCAGATTTCTTATGTCTGAAATTTTCCTCAAACTTTTTAATGGCATTTTCTAACTCCTTCTCATCAATGGGTTTCAATAAGTAGTCCACACTATTAGCCTTAAATGCCTTAACAGCATATTGGTCGTAAGCTGTTGTAAATATGATAGGAGACTTTACTTTTATTTGGTCAAATATGTCAAAAGAGTTACCATCAGCAAGCTGAATATCCATGAATAACAAGTCATACTTCAGCACTGGTAAGGAGATAGTTGCACTCTCTACAGAATCAAATTTTGCAACAAACTCATAGTCTGGTCTAAGCTTTTCAATCATTGCCCTTAGTCTTTTGGCTGCTAATTGCTCATCTTCAATCACGATAAATTTCATGTTCCCTTAGATTTTATGCTAATTTAGATTTGTTCTTTAATGCTGGAAGGCGAACTTCAAACACATTATTTTCTTTAATGATCTCGATGGATTTTTTTGTTAAAAACTCATACCTAGCTTGTAAATTATTCAACCCAATACCGGTGGAGTCCTTTGTAAGTTTTTCTTGAATATTATTTCTTATAGAATAATAATTCGCAGTTATGGTCACTTCCACGGTCAAAGGGTTCTTTTCTGAAACTACATTATGTTTAATGGCATTTTCTACCAATAACTGAATTCCTAAAGGTGGAATTATGCCATCGAAATTTCCTCGATTGATTTCCACTTTTAAGTTTTCTCCAAATCGGATCTGCTGTAGAAAAATGTAATTATCGAGAAAGGCTATTTCATCATCAATGGGCACTAATTCCTGATCTTTTTTATCCAGAACATATCTGTATACTTGAGACAGTTTCTTGATAAACTTTACCGCCTTATCCTGATCATCATAAACCAAGGAAGACAAGGCATTCAAAGAATTAAAAAGAAAATGAGGGTTGACTTGATTTTTAAGAGATTCGTATTGAGATTTGAGACTGTCATTCTTGAATTGTTCCATCTTGATAGCCGCTTGTCGCCATTCCATCAAAAATGCTCGTCCATGCATAAATGTACCAATCCCCAGCGTGATATAAATGGCATAACTAAAGTTACCCCACTTTAATGAATTGATAAGTTGCCAAAAGCCAATTTTGCCAAAAATCACAAAAAATACAACGTCGAGTATTATTACTGCTGTTACGATGTATATCACGGTAATTACAAAAGTGAGTAAAAACCGAATCAATGGTTGTTCATACCAATGAATACCGGTCTTATCCATCAGCGTGACCATAAACTCACTCCCTTTCCACATCACCAGCCAATAGCTCCCTCTTAAAACCAAGTTTTTTATGCTAAAATTATCATAACCCAAGAGAAAATACTCTATGAACACCACTTGAAATAATCCCCCAAAAACAAATATTAGAGAATATTGAATGAGCGCTCTCTGCCAGCGCTCAGCTTGATGGTAAAATCTCATTGATTACAATTTTTTACACTCAACTGTGCACTACTGTTTCCCCACGAAGGATAAACGGTTGATTCGTTTGATTTGTTTTCAAAAAGTGCTACCGCATTATTGATATACTCGCATGCCTTGTCCGAAGACGAACCAAAGAATTGTGCTGTTCCATATTCCATTTGTCCCATAAAAAGTAACGCTCGTGGATTTGAATTGTCAAAGTTAATTGCCTTTCTGAATAGTCCAAATACAACTGGAGAAAGTGATTGTCCCCTAGTCCCAGGATCTGCAGATAAGCGCATCATCTGAATGAACCCCTCTAAGGCCAAAACCTCTGCGTTTTTATCAGCATTCTTTATCTCACCAATTTGATCTAAAGCTTCTTGGTAATACGTTTCTTGTTCCTGCCCCTTTAGCTTATTGCCAATGATCATATTTGCTTGCGCTCTGTAATAAACAGGAAGCCATTGGTCTGGCTCATTTTTGGCAATGCGTTCAAAATAATTAGCAGCATTTGCATAATCTGAAATAGTAGCGGAATTTTCCATCATGGCTTTCCCTTTTAGGATAGCTTTTTCAAATTTTGAATGCTGCCCGTGTACACTTAGGATAAATAAAAGGCTAAAAAAATAAAGGAGCGTTTTCATGTTAGTTAAGTTTTATGGTTTGTACGATTAAGGACTCATTGACTTCAAAAACACATTCGGAATAATCAGGTGGTCCGAATCGCCCGTCCGCATCATTCGAAAAGGCATAATCTTCTGTAGGTATCCCAAGCATATTTTTATCCATCGTATTATTCCCGTTGGAATCATGATATAAACTGAAGGTATAGCTCCCGAACGGCACATCTTTAAAGTAGATCACGGTTTCCTCATTTTCTACTTTTTTAGAAGCTGCCATAAAATTTTCAGCCATATAAGTAGACTCAGCGTTATACAAGCTTAATTTGACTGTGCCCGTTATTTGTTCAAAACCCATTATTATAATTTTCAGCTCTCCAAGGTCTTGTGACTGAATAAAATAAGTTCCAAAAACGAAGAGAAGTGTGAGTGTTAGTTTTTTAATTTTCATGATTGATAAAGGTTATTTTTTGATTAAAGATTTTCTAATTGGTCATTGTACTGCCCAAGGGTTATAAAACACCCTAAAAAAAGGATTCTTGGTGCAGGCATTCTTTGCGTTTGAACTTGATAAGTACCCTGATTATTTGGCGTTTCTGAAAATTCATAACCAAATATTTGTTCTAAGCCAAGGACATTATTTACTGACAAGTACATGATTAGATTTCTATTGGGCAGCCAAGCCATATTATAGCTCAAGTCATGAAAAGCACGAGTCCTGCTTTCATTAAATCCTTGTCTTTCAGGATGATCATAAGGCCGACCGCTTGAAAAGGAATAAGTCATCCCTATTTGTGTTTTGAGTCTGCTAAACCATCGTTTAGCCACTATCGAAATGTTGTGATTTGTGGCGAAAGAGGGAGTTGCTGGATCATTATAATCAAGATATTTTCGTTCGGATTTTAAGTAAGAGTAGGTTACCCAATAATCAATATTTTTCACCCCACCTCTATTTCTCCAGAAAACATCCATACCATATGCGTACCCATATCCCTCATTCCCAAATGTGCTTGCATTTGATCTTTCTTCATAGGAAATAAGCTTTTTATAGTCTTTGAGATAAGCTTCCACTCTAAAGACGGTTTTCTCCTTTACTCTTTGAAAGTTGAACATATAATGATCTGCTCTTTCTTGAGATAGTTCCGAAACAAATTTCAAATAATCGTTTTGAGGATCCTGAAAAAAGCGTCCTGTAGCAAATGAAAATTGATCTACATCATTCAACTTATAAGCGACCGATAACCTTGGGGAGGCTGTTGCGTCAGCTAAATAGTTATCTTGTTCAAGCCTTAACCCAGCTCTCACAACAATATTTTCATTAAAATAATAATCTAACTCCGCATAACTCGCGATTCTGGTTTGATCAAATTCAAATACATAAGCTTCATCTGTCATTACATTTTGCAAAAAATGTCTTTGAAAAATATCAACTCCAGATTTGAGAAATACCTTGTCATTAAAAGTGTGGTCCCATTTAAACTTAATATGGGCATGATTAACTCGGCTATCTATGACTGTTTGGTCAATATCAAATGAATCGTCATTGGCTGTGCCTGATATTCCTACAGAGATAAAATCACTTTTGGACAATGGTTTTTCATAGGTTATTTGAAAAAATCCAAAATCATTTGTAATGTCTATTTCTCTGGTTCCTGACTCATTAAGTACGGTGGGTTCTATGAAATGCATCGTATTTCTGCTCAGCATACCTAATGACCGCAATTTTGAACCATCATCAAAATCTTGTTTCCAAGAAAAAATAGCATCCAGTGATCTCGGTGATGCTTCCCACTCAATTCTTTGAGAAACTATTGCATTGTAAGATGACAAATCTGTGAATCCGACTTTAGCATAAAAGCTTCTGTCATCCTTCGCTTGAACAGTAGATGCATCTAACCCAACCGACATTATTGAGATATCATATCTCGAATTGAGCTCAACATCTTTTGATTTTAAGATCAATGCGGAAGATAATGCTTGTCCGTACTCTGCACTATATCCTCCTGTGCTGAAATATGTGCCTTTGAACAAGAATGGTGAAAACCTTCCTCTTGTAGGTAAATTTTGTCCCGTTGTTCCGTAAAAATTAGCTGCCTCTACCCCATCAATATAGACTTTGGTTTCTTCAGCTGAGCCGCCTCTAACGAATAGCCGACCGTCTTGAGCGTTTTTCTGAGTGCCTGGCAATGTTGTCAATGCACCAGCAATGTCCGCACTAGCTCCTGCAGTCATTGCCACATCTAAACTACTCAGCACGACCGCTTTTTTTTCATCACTAGCTTCGAACACACCTGCAGTTATAGTCACGGCATTAATGGCATTAAATGCTGCAATCATGGTAATGTCAAATTCCAAAATTTCATGGACATCAATAGCTTTCTCAATAGTTTTAAAACCGATGAAGCTAATAATGAGCACCTGATCTCCCGTTTCAGAGGTTTCAAATTGGAAAAAGCCATCTATATCTGAAGTGGCGCCATCATATGTCTCCTTAATATATATGTTGGCGCCAATAAGAGATTCTCCTGATTCGTCATGCACATGTCCGCTGATAACACCAGCATCCATCTGAATTGATAAAAAGAAGAAGAAAAAGAATGGTAGCAATCGTTTCATGATTCAAACTTGAGTAATCATGAAAAACAAATGAATTGTTATTTACCGAACTGTTGAAAACCTATGACGAATTGTAAATCAAGAGCCTCGAAGAAAGCTATCAAGGGATGAAGTTGGATAATTGCTTTTTATTTGATGCAAGTATCGGATAACAAAACAAACGACGAATTCAATGAATATCGCTAGTCAAGGCCCTAAAAAAAAGCTTGAAAGCAATTCCAAATATGCAGAATTACATTACCGTGGAGTCTGATCAAACTGTGTGAAAATATTTTGCAAAATAGTATGCATGCATAACATTTTATTTCTATATTTGAAATATAGTATGCATGCATAACAAATTGAATAACCCAGAATTATAAATAAATATGGAAGCAGTAGCCGAAAAAGAAACAATTAAAGGAGGAGAATTCCTTGTTAAAGAAACAGAAGCGCACAATATCTTCATTCCAGAAGAGTTTTCAGAGGAGCAAAAAATGATGGCTGCTGCCACTCAAGACTTCATTGATAAAGAAATTACCCCTAATGTTGAGCGTATAGACAAATTAGAGCCTGGTCTAATGCCTTCTCTAATGGAGAAAGCTGGTGAGCTCGGTTTACTTGGAGTGGCTATTCCTGAAGAATACGGTGGGTTGGGCATGAATTTCAACTCAGGCATGCTAATGGCTGATATTATTGCGGCTTCCGGGTCATTTTCGACCGCTTTTGGTGCACACACAGGTATTGGTACGCTACCAATACTTTATTATGGCAGTGAAGATCAAAAGACAAAATACCTTCCTCGATTAGCTTCAGGAGAATGGAAGGCATGTTATTGCTTAACTGAGCCAGACGCTGGTTCGGATGCCAACTCAGGTAAAACCAAAGCGGTACTTACCGAAGATGGAAAGCATTATATAATCACTGGACAAAAAATGTGGATCAGCAATGCAGGATTTGCAGACCTTTTGATTGTCTTTGCTAAAATAGAGGATGACAAAAACCTCACTGCATTTATTGTAGAGAAAGAATATGGTGGCATCACCATGAATGATGAAGAAGTAAAATTAGGAATTAAAGGATCTTCTACACGTCAAGTATTTTTTAATGATTGCAAGGTTCCTGCCGAAAACATGCTTTCAGAAAGAGAAAACGGCTTTAAAATAGCGGTCAATATATTGAATATTGGTAGAATCAAACTTGGTTGCGGTGTAATTAACGGATGCAAAACGGTCGCATCACAAGCTACCAATTACGCTAATGAGAGGAAACAATTTGGTGTTTCTATCAGCAGCTTTGGAGCTATTCAAACGAAACTTGCCAACATGGCAACTAAAACGTACGCATGTGAATCTGCCTCTTACCGAGCGGGACAGAATATAGATGATAGAATTGCCAGTCTAATAGACGAAGGAATGGATGCAAGTAAAGCCAAGCTAAAGGCTTTAGAGCAGTTCTCCATAGAATGTGCGATCATAAAAATACATGGTTCTGAGATCCTTGATTACTGTGTAGATGAAGGAGTTCAAATATATGGTGGTATGGGATTTTCAGAGGATGCCCCTATGGCTAGAGCTTATAGAGATGCGCGGATTACAAGAATTTATGAAGGCACAAACGAAATCAACAGAATGTTGATTGTAGGAATGCTTTTCAAAAGAGCAATGAAAGGTGAAATAGATCTTTTAGGACCAGCAATGGCTGTTGGAAAGGAACTTACATCAGTTCCTTCTTTTGACTCACCAGACATGAGCGTTCCTCTTGCTGAAGAAAAAGAAGTACTAAAGAAAATGAAAAAGGCGGTCTTGATGGTTGCGGGTAAGGCAGCTGAGACGTTTGGACCTACACTGAATGACGAGCAAGAAATATTGATGCACATTGCTGATATGGTCATCGAAACGTATGTCGTAGAGTCGACAATTTTGAGAACTGAGAAGTTGATGACTCTCTACGGCGAAAGCGGCAGTAAAATGTATCAGGATATGCTAGCGCTTTATATGCATGAAGCCATGACTAAAATAAAGAATCATGGAGATGAGGCTGTGGCATGTTTTGCTGATGGTGATGAGCTGAAAGTGATGCTTATGGGAATGAAAAGGTTTACTAAAATGAACCCTGTAAATACCAAGAACAAGCGAAGAGCAATCGCAAAAGTAATGATTGAGGCTAATAAATTTCCTTACAGTTTATACAGCTAGGATTTATTTAGAGGAGATGATTTAAAATCCCAAGCCATTAATTGGTTTGGGATTTTTTTATGTATTGTCTCTTTCTGTTTTCTAAGAGTTTTTTACTCTATAATTTTATAAAAAAACCGCTGTTCACACTTATGGAATCATTCAAAAAGCTCACCACCAAAGAAAAGGCATTATTACTGAATCTTGAGGACCGTATTTATGGCACCATAGCGGAAATCGGTGGTGGTCAAGAAGTAGCAGATCACTTCTTTAAAGCAGGTGCTGCATCAGGTACAATTGCTAAAACTATGTCAGCTTATGATATGACATTTAGTGATGCCATCTACGGCAAGAGCAAGAGATACGTTTGTGAGGAAAAGCTGATGAATATGCTGAATAGAGAGTATTCATTGCTCTCTCAAAGACTGACTGGGAGAGCAAAACGTTCTCATTTTTTTGCATTTGCAAATACGGTTGAAATAATTAACTATAAAAGAACAAACGAAGCACATGGCTGGATTGGTCTAAGATTCCAAAAGCACCCAAATTCAAAACCAAACGACTGTATAATACATGTTATTCTAAAAGACAATGATCCTCTTTGGCAGCAGCAAGTCTTAGGAATTGTTGGTGTGAACTTACTTCACGCTTGCTATAGTCATGCCGAACCAGAAGATATCATTAGTTCCCTTACTGAAAACATCCACCGCAGTAGATTAGAAGTGGATATGTTTAAAATTGAAGGCCCTGATTTTCATCATGTTGATAACAGGTTAATGGCGCTTTTATTAGTGAAAAATGGTCTTACCCACGCAACCATGTTCGGTTCCAAAGGAAATGTAATGCAACCATCAGAGGCATTATATAAGAAACATGTTTTTGTGCTGAGAGGAAGGTTTAGACCTGTGACCCATGTGAATGTGGATATGATGATCGCCGGAATGCGTGCTTTTCGAAAAGAAACGGACGTTGAAATAAAAAATGTTATCCCCTTAGTTGAAATCACCCTCAATGACCTTACGCTCGGTGGTGTTGTGGATGAGAATGATTTTTTAGATCGTGTTGATATATTATGCTCGCTTGGCCAAAATGTTTTAATCTCAAATTATCAAGAGCATTACAAGCTGGCCTCCTACCTTTCTAAATTCACCAAGCACAAAAGACTTGGAATAGTACTGGGTTATTACAACCTCCAGAGGATCTTTGATGAGTCATATTATGAAAACCTGCCTGGAGGTATTTTAGAATCTTTCAGTAGACTGTTTGGTAGCAATGTGAAGCTCTATGTTTATCCTACTTATAAGCAAGGCACTACAACAATACAATCTTCTGCGCAATTCCTTCCGGCCAAACACCTTGAACATCTTTTCAAATATTTGCAAGACAATGATAAAATCGCCGATATCAAAGAAGCCAAATCAGAACACCTTCACATTATCTCCGATGATGTCTTAGAAATGATTCAAAGTAATGTTGATGGTTGGGAAGTGTTTGTTCCGAATAGAGTAGCTGAGGCCATCAAAAAAAATCACCTTTTTGATTTTCCTTATGAAGTGCCTGAAGATGAGGAAGATGTTTTAGATCAATAAGTTTTTTCACATTGTGAAATTATTATCTTTGGCTTTCAATAAAAATAAAAAATGGCGAATAGAGGATCATTTAGTAGCAAGTTAGGTTTCGTACTTGCTGCAGCAGGATCAGCAGTTGGACTTGGTAACATTTGGAAATTTCCCTTCGAAGTAGGACTTGGAGGCGGTGCAGCCTTCGTTCTAATGTACCTTTTATTCTGTTTTATATTGTGTTTCCCTGTTATGGTTACGGAAATAGCAATAGGTAGAAAAACTCAGAAAAATGCAGTCGCTGCATTTACCGAATTGGGATATGCAAATTGGAGGGTCATTGGAATTCTCGGATTACTTTCTGGTGTCATTATACTATCGTTTTACAATGTAATAGCTGGTTGGGCATTTGGCTATCTCTTTGAAATGATTCAAGGAAATTTTGCGGTAGCCCAAAATTTTGGCGCATTCACAACGGACTTTATTAAAGTTGGAACATATGCGATGATATTTATGATATTTACTGGCTTTTTTGTTTCCAAAGGCGTTTCTGGTGGTATAGAAAAATTAGCGAAAATTTTAATGCCCTCACTAATTACCATGATTACTCTTTTAGTGATATACGCCCTTACACTTCCCAATGCGTTTGCTGGTGTTGAATTCTATTTGGTTCCAGATCTTTCACAAATCGAAATGTCGACAGTTGGTGGCGCTTTAAGACAAGCGTTCTTTTCCTTATCCTTGGGTATGGGTGCTTTAATTACTTATGGCAGCTACTTGTCTAAAAATGATAATATCATCACATCAGCAGCGTTCATTACGCTAGCAGATGTTGGCATTGCGTTTATTGCAGGCTTAATGATTTTTCCGCTTGTAGCTTACAATAATGGAGGTGATATGAGTTTGGTATCTTCAAGCCAAGCTGGTCCTGCATTGATATTCGTGACACTTCCAGGTGTTTTTCAAGCCTTAGGCCCTACACTTGGTTCTGTTGTTGGAGGGTTTTTCTTTCTCCTCCTATCCTTTGCTGCTCTTACATCAACAGTCTCCTTATTGGAAGTTCCTGTGTCGTACGTCATCGACGAATGGAAATTACCAAGGTTAAAAGCGGTAACGCTCGTAGGCGTTATAATATTTATAGTGGGAATACCTTCTTTGCTTGCAAATGGTGCTTCTGATTTTTTTGGAAATGCATTTAAATTGCCTGGTTCTTCTGACTTTCTATCTATGGCCGCACAGCTTGCTGATATATTCCTATTGCTTGGAGGTTTCTTGATCGTATTCTTTGCTGCTTATGTGTGGAAAAAAGAGAACTTAGATGAGGAAATAGCCTCAGGATATGATGGATATCATGCTAGTTTCATCAAAAAAGCGTTGAACGTAGGTATACTTTATATCTGTCCAGTTTTGTTATTTACCCTTTTTATAATCGTATTACTTAATAATTTCTTTGGGATTTCAGTGATCTGATTACTTTTTACGAAATACTCCCGGATATTCTTCATCAAAATAAACAACATATTCACCAGAAGGTAAGCTTGTTACGTCAATTTCGACACCACGTCCAGTCATAACAAGCTTTCCTCCACCATCGTAAATTTTATACTCTGCCCCACGGGAAAGGAAGAGTTTTGAATCTGTAGCGGTTGGTCTAAAGGTTACCTCATCTGGATAGAAATGCATATCTATATCGCGTGAGTTTAAATATTCCCCGGAAGGGAAGATATACTTAATTCTAAATTTATTAGGTCCATGGCTTAATATTGGACGATATTCATACTCAGCTCCACCAAACACTCCTTTTGCGTCAATGGTATCTTGTTCCGTCCATAATCCCATTTCTATTTTTTCTACAATATAATAGCTTGTTTCTTTTTCTCCTTGGCTCTCCCAACTAAGCAACGTATCCATAAGATCGATTTTTTGAAAACCGAAAGAATTGTGATAAGCTATTGCATCTGGATTTATTACCAAGGGTGCACATTTATCTTTATGTATAAAACGTAAATAGACAGGAGAATAAATATCTACTCCTTTAAAATCAATTTTAATTGCGCTTTGCCTGGGATTAAAATTTACAGGTCTTTCATTTACAAAAATATTTTCCACACAATAGGATTGAGTGTCTTGATCATATGGGTTTTGTAAAAACAGGGTCCTACCCTGATAAACGCCTGTTATAGATGACTCAACTTGAGCCACAACAGGATTATCTGAGTAAATAAAAAACAGTATGTGGAAAGCAATAGTAAGAAGCACTACCTTAGGTCTTAAAAAATGAAGTTAGTAAATAAGCGGTATCACTAGCAATTAACATCAAATCTATAAATATTCTCATATAAAGGAACATATTCTTAATGACAATTATTCTTTACAATACGAGAATAATGAGCTATATTATATAAAAGAATGGCTAAACCCTAAGATGATGATTAAAACCGCTCTAAATCTCATTCCCCTCCTAGTTATAATTATTTCTAGTTGTACAAACCCAGTTCAAGATAAAAAAGAAGATTTGCCAGAAATCAATGGCGTAACGGGCTCATGGAACCTCGACCAATATATTGATCATGTAAATAAAGGACAAGATTGGATCTCCTATGACGACACCATATTATATCAAAAACACATTACTGATAGTCATTTCACTTGGTTCAAGTATGATTCAAAAAATAATAACCTGTTAGGTATGGGCGGAGGAAATTATAAAATAGAAAAAGGAAATTACATTGAAAATATAGAATTTTTCTATCCCCCCGGATCTAGTGAGCTTGGTCAAGCTATACCTTTTAATCTGAAATTTGAAAAAGGTATGTGGTATCACTCTGGTATGGCGAAGGAGTATGAGTTAGACATTGAGACTGGAGATATGGAAGAAGTAGGGACTATAATGATTGAAGAAATTTGGAAGCCCACAAAATCAATTACTAACCCTGATTCCAAAATACAAAAGACATGGGACCTCAGACAATACCGAACGGGACTATCATTAGAATATATAGAATATCCTGATTTTACAGGTTACATCAAGTTGATAACACCAACTCACTTTGTTTGGACAAAATATGATAAGGAGGGCGATGAAATTTATGGTGCGGGCGCAGGTACCTACCTATTCAAAGATGACTTATATATTGAAAGTATAAACATTATTCATCCTGAAAATACAGGTCAAGTAGGTAGCTCAATCAAATTTGACTTTGATGTGAATGACAATAAATGGAAACATTTTGGATACGTACCCGACTTTGTTGTAGATGAGAATAACGGAGATATCAGGAACGATTCGATACTTATCGACGAATATTGGATTCCACATGAAAAAGAGTTTACCGAAGAAATATTTTTTTAATAAATTATCTTAAAAAAATAGTAATAAAGGCTGCTCTTTTTGCGTTATTTGTATTGATCATAGATAATCATAGCAATATTTTAATATAATAATATGCAATTCATTTGGTTCAACCCTGATTTGGGAAAGTACGAGAAGGGCTCAAAAGCAGAATTGGAGCAGGCAAGCGTACATAGCGTGAATCAGGATCGGTTTGATGTTATTTATGAATTTTCAGATACATCACAAAGAATTATTGACAAAGTGCTAGAATCCTTAAATGTCGCTAGACTAGCTACTGCATCTTAATACTTATTAAATATCTTAGCCATTATGAAAAAATGGCTTTTTTTATGTCTTCTTGTTTTTGGTTGCAATGAGAGGATAGTAAACTTCACTTCTTCTAATATTTCCTTCCAAGATTATAAGACATTTGCAATTACGAATTTAAAATCCAGTAAAAGCAACTATACTCCCGATGGTAGAGCTTTACTCAGCAAGATTGATTCTGCGATCATCCAAGAAATGAATAGAAGAAATTACGCTAAAAATAATACTCTTCCAGATCTAATCGCGCGGTATGAGTTAATCTCTGTCCAACAAACACAAAATCTCAATAATCAACCTTTATACACGGCAAACACTTTTTCTAATCCTTCAGTTTTTGAAGAGTATGCGCTTTTAATTGAGTTGATCGACCCAGCTAAATCGAAGACCGTTTGGCAAGCTAGTGTTGACCTGAAAAGATACAATACCAATAAAAACAAAGAACGAGCAATTGCAAAAGCTGTGACAAGTCTGTTTAACACCTATTTATATCAAGCCAAGTCAAACCACATTCACCCAGAATTAGACCAATCTAAAAACAAATAATGGAATACGGATTTCTCACTTTACTTCCTCCGATTATTGCCATTTTGCTGGCTATTCGCACGAAACAAGTCATCATTTCTTTGACATTTGGACTATTTATAGGATGGACAATCATTAGTTCTTTTAACCCATTCTTGGGTTTACTCGCAACAATTGAAGGTTTTGTAGGTGTCTTTAAAAATGAAGGAAATACTCGTACGGTCATTTTTACATTGCTAATAGGCGTATTAATACAGCTTATTAAATCTTCAGGGGGGATCGAAGGTTTCATCCAGTCCATGAAAGTATATCTTGGTAACTCTTCAAATAACAAGAATAAAATCCAAGTCGGTGCGGCATTGACCGGTTTTTTAATATTTATTGAGTCAAATATTTCAATATTAACCGTAGGAACAATTTTCCAACCTCTCTTTAATAAATATGGAATATCCAAAGCTAAATTGGCTTACATCGCAGATTCAAGCTCTGCACCGTCTTGTATACTTTTTCCTGTAAACGCCTGGGGTGCCTATATCATTGGATTATTATCTATCTATGAGGGAATTGCCCCATTCTCGGTCTTGGTTAGCTCTATTGCCTTCAACTTCTATCCAATTTTGACTTTGATATTTGTCTTCTTCATCGCTTCCTCGAACAAAAGCTTTGGTGCCATGAAGAAGTACGAAAACCGAGAAGTAATAATCTCTGATAAAGAAGAAAGTGTTTCTGACGGAGACGCAAAAGACATGGTTCTTCCACTTTTAGCGATGATTATTTCCATGCCTGTTTTTCTTATTTATACAGGCTGGACCGATACTGAAGGATATTTAATTGATAATCTATGGAATGCCATCTCCAACGCTAGTGGCTCCTCTGCGGTCTTGTATGCTGTATCCTTAGGGATTATTTTCACTGTCCTACTGTATGGCATAAAAGGTAAACTCACCATCAAATCATTCGTAAGTACTTCATTTAAGGGAATGAATGAAATGTTAGAGATGGCCATTCTCATGGTCATGGCGTTTTCTCTTGGCGCACTTTGTAAAGAGTTGGGAACGGGAGAATATGTGGCTTACATCACTAAATCTTGGCTGTCACCTGCTTTTGCCCCAGCCTTATTATTTTTAATAAGTTGTTTTATAGCATTTTCCACTGGCACGTCATGGGGTACATTTGCTATTATGATATCAATTGCCGTTCCATTAGCTCAACAATTAGATATGAATATTTCATTGGCGGTAGCTGCAGTCCTTGGAGGCGGTGTTTTTGGAGATCATTGTTCTCCTATTTCTGATACAACATTAATCGCTTCCATGGCTTCAGGGGTAGATCATATAGACCATGTAAGAACCCAGCTTCCTTATGCGCTATTTACAGGAAGCTTAGCGTTTATCCTATACCTAATCGTTGGCTTCACTATGTGAATAAAAATACGCCAACGCGTAATCTCGCGCATTGTAGTGATTGCGCATGGTCTCTCCGTAAGCACCCGTTGATCTAATAGCAATCAAATCACTCCTTTTGGACTCAGTCAACTCTAGGTCTTTGCCAAAAAAGTCAGAAGATTCGCATATCGGCCCAGCAACATCATACTTTACCAAATTCCCATTAGGGTTAGATATGTTTTCTAATAAATGTTGGGCTTGATATAATGCTGGACGCATCAACTCAGTCATACCAGCATCTACTATTAAGAAATCAACATCTCCACTACTTTTATTGTAAAGTACTTTTGTCACCAAGGTTCCGCATTGACCAACAATCGCTCTACCAAGTTCAAAATGTACTTCCTGACCTTCAAGAACCTCTAAGTTGTCTTTAAAGAGCTTAAAATAATTGGTAAAGTCAGGAATACCATTGGCATCAGGATTTTCGTAATCAATTCCTAAACCACCCCCAACATTGATATGTGGCAATGGTATATTATGAGCTATTAATTGTCTTTGAACATCATTAACTCTGCTACAAAGGTTTTTAAACCTTTCGAGATCAACAATTTGTGAACCTATATGATAATGAACGCCAATGAAAGCGATATTATTCAAAGCTTGAATTAATTTGAGATTTTGAAATAACTCGGTGCGCGTTATTCCAAATTTATTATGCTTGGACCCGGT
>JBLIIJ010000086.1:0-17066 GCA_047635055.1 Cyclobacteriaceae bacterium
AGAAAGCAGAACCGAAAGCAGAAGAGTCTAAAGTAGAGGAATCAAAAGCAGAAGAGTCTAAAGTAGAGGAACCAAAAGCGGAAGAGTCTAAAGTAGAGGAACCTAAAGTAGAGGAACCTAAAGCAGAGGAACCTAAAGCAGAAGAGTCTAAAGTAGAGGAACCTAAAGCGGAGGAACCATCAACAGATGAGTCAGCTGATAAAGGTGAAGAAAAAGCTTAATCTTTTTGAATTAAACCGGAAGAAATACTTCCGGTTTAATCTTCTTTATAACTAGATTTGCAATCTTAAAAAGATGGTCGAGTGGCCGAGTGGCTAGGCAGAGCTCTGCAAAAGCTCGTACAGCGGTTCGAATCCGCTCTCGACCTCCAAAACCCAATTTCGAAAGGAATTGGGTTTTTTTATGTCCTGTCTATAGAATTTGAGTAAATCGATTTATCCCATTTCAATGAAGCTGAAAATTATATTAATTTACTTTCAGTATTAACTAAACATTTAAACCCTTTTTATCACTTATGGATTCACACAAAGTAGACTACACCATCGAAGGTCATGACGTACAAGTCGTATCGGTAGAATTAGATCCCCAGGAAACTGTAATAGCCGAAGCTGGCGCCATGTGCTGGATGAATGAGGGTATTCACTTTGAAGCCAAACTTGGAGATGGCTCTGAACCAGAAAAAGGGTTCTTTGGTAGATTAAAAGATGCAGGAAAAAGGGTACTTAGTGGTGAAAGTTTATTTTTAACTCACTTTACCAATGTAGGATCTGGTAAAAAATCAGTGAGTTTCGCGGCTCCATACCCCGGCAGTATTCTCGCAATAGATCTCAACGATTTTAATGGTTCTATACTTTGCCAAGGAAGCGCATTCTTATGTGCCGCTATGGGAACTAAGGTATCTTTTAAATTTAACAAAAAGCTAGGCTCTGGATTTTTTGGTGGTGAAGGTTTTATCCTTCAAGAACTTACAGGAAATGGTATGGCATTCCTTCATGCTGGAGGAACGATCGTTAAAAAAGAATTAAATAACGAAACTTTACTCATCGATACTGGCTGTGTAGTGGCCTTCTCCTCTCATTTGAATTACGAAATTCAAAAATCAGGAAGTCTTAAAACTATGATGTTCGGATCTGAGGGTATGTTTTTAGCTACTATCTCCGGAACGGGTACTGTTTATGTTCAATCACTTCCTTTCTCGAGAATGGTGGCAGAAATTCAAAGTAGACTACCTAAGCCTGCTTCTATAAGTCACAGTTCTGACTAAAAAAATCAACAATCCCTACCAAAAACATTTAATAAATAATTGGTCTTTTGTCATTAATCAAAAATTCATTCACGGCTATTGATTTTGAAACGGCGACATGGTCTCCTTCTAGTGTATGTCAAGTGGGCATCATAAGGGTGGAGAATATGGAAATAGTCGATCGAGTGGATCGACTCATCCGACCGCCTCACAACGAATATTTCTATAAAAATATAGAGATCCATGGGATAAAGCCTGAAGACACGGAGCATGCTCCTACCTTTGATTACGTATGGCAAGACATTAAGCACCTGATAGAAAATCAGGTTCTTGTTGCCCATAATTCAAGGTTTGATGTAAACTGTCTAAGAAGTACATTGGCATACTACGACGATATTCAGCCAGATTTTGAGGAAAGGTGTACTCGCAAAATTTTCAAAAGAGGTCTTGCCTATTGCTCAAAAAAATATAAAATCCAACTCAATCATCATGATGCCTTAAGCGATGCGCATGCTTGTGCTCAATTATATCTCATTCACTTAAGAAGACAGCAGTTGCCTAAAACGGGAAGACTTTTCTAAAAACTTACTATGCTATTCATCTTTATTGATTAACTCCACATAACAATACTTGGAATGACTGTGACTTTGACACCAAAACTTATTTTTGAAAAACAGTATTAAAATTCTAACCTTCTTATCAAGTTGTAGTGAAAACGATAGCGATCAGCCAATAGAGGCTAATTTAATTATACACATATTAAGTATAGAAATTAGTTTATTCAATACTTGAAGGTTCATTATGGTTAATCAAACCTTCAAGTAGGTTTATAAATCTTAGACTATGGTCTATTTGCTTAATTAAACTGACTTCAATTCCAAAATAGTAATCTCTGGCAAAATACCAACTCTTCCAGGGTAGCCAAGATATCCATAACCGCGATTCACATAAAGATATTGATCCTCCTCTTTATATAAATCAGCCCAACGTGGATAAACGTATTGTGATGGGCTCCAGCGAAACTCCCCAAATTCAATTCCAAATTGCATCCCATGCGTATGACCAGCCAAAGTCAAATCAATATCACCATAATTTGGTCTTACCTGAGCATCCCAATGACTCGGATCATGAGACAATAGTAGCTTAAACTGACCAGCCTCCACTCCTTCTAAGGTTTTGGACATATCTCCATACTTTGAGAAGCGTCCATTTCCCCAATTCTCAAGTCCGAGAATTGCCAGCTGATCTCCGCTTTCTTTGATAATTCGATGCTCGTTCAATAGAATATCCCATCCCATATAGCGATGCATTTCATGTATATTTTGGATATCCTTTTGTTTCGCTTGTGGACTAGCCCAACTCTTATAATCTCCATAGTCGTGGTTTCCCATGGTAGAATAAACGCCTAACGGCGCTTGTACTTTCTTAAAAATATCCAAGTACGGTTTGGCTTCATCACTTTGATTATTAACAAGATCTCCGGTGAAGAAAGCCATGTCTGGTTTCTCTGCCATCAACATATCAACACCACCTTTTACCGCAGTTCTACTAAAAAAGCTCCCAGTATGTATATCTGATATTTGAGCGATACGTATCCCATCGAAGGCCTTTGGTAAAGATTTAAATGAGATGGTTCTTTTTCGCACTCGATAGTCATGCGCACCAGAGATAACACCAAAACTTAAAGCTGCAATTGGTAGCACGCCAGCAACAAGAGACGCCTTTACCATAAACTCAGACCTTGATCCATCAATTTCTGTTTCAGTTTTAGCTGGCAATAGCGATACCAAATAGGTAAAAAATCTTCGAAAATCGTCAATAAAAAGAAAGAGCGCGACAAATAGCTTTCCCACCAACGTAATAAAAAATGCAGTTGCCAAGAACAATCTTAAGTTTTCGAATGCTTTCGGGTCAAGCTTAGTATAAAAAGCAAATCCCATAAAAAGCAAAAACGAAGCAGAGATATAGCCAACAACTATCCCCTTTCTCCAGCTTTCATGAAAGTCCGAAATACTAATTTTAATAGCTTGATAAACATAAAAATCAAGCAGACCATATACAATTGCAGCTACAATAAGAATGTATATTCTATTCATTTTTTCTCGGGATGTTAAATATCATCAGGTTCATAATTACATAAACCAAGAGTTAAAAAAAACGTCCTGTCAAAATACATTTAACAGGACATTTTGAATGCTATTTTATCTAGATAAATAAATTAAGCTGCGGCTTGTAGTTCCGCTTTCAGTTCTTCTTTCTTTTTGCGCCTAGCATAAAACCAAAATTTAACTCTATAAATGATAGTAAAAAGCACTGGTACAATAATTAACGTAAGGAAGGTTGCTACAATCAGTCCGAAAATCACTGTCCAAGCTAGTGGTCCCCAGAAAATCACATTGTCTCCACCAATATAAATCTTTGGATCAAACTCTGTGAATAAGGAGAAGAAATCAATATTCAAACCAATGGCCAAGGGAATTAACCCAAGCACCGTGGTAATCGCAGTTAATATTACAGGGCGTAACCTTGCCTTACCTGCTTTGATAATTGCAATTCTAGCCGACTCTTTATCAAGGTATTCGTCTTTTGTTAGGTCTAATTGTAGTTTTTTGCGATCTATAAGAAGCTGCGTATAGTCCAACAGAACTACACCATTATTTACCACAATACCTGCTAAGGAGATAATTCCCATCATGGTCATCATAATAACAAACGGCCAACCGGTAATAACCAATCCACCAAATACACCTATGAAGCTCAAGAAGATCGCTACCATGATAATAAATGGTTTGGATATTCCTCCAAATTGGAAGATCAATATTAAGAATATCAGGCCTAGTCCAGAGAAGAATGCACCAACCAAAAAGGCCATTTGCTTATTTTGTTCTTCAATCTGTCCAGTAAAATCAATTTTCACACCATCTGGAAGTTCATTAAAATCTTGCATTTCTGCCTGAATTTCTTTGACAATAACAGCAGCATCGGTAAAGCCAGGTTGCAAACCTGAATAAACAGTAACCACTCTTTTATTGTCCTTATGCTTGATGGCGCTAAACCCTGAAGTATTTTTTTGTTTAGCAACAGCCGATAATGGGACTTCCTTAATTTGCCCGGTCGATTGATCTCGAAAAATGATATTTTGATTAAAAAGAGCACTTGTATTATATCTCAAGTCTTCGTTGAATCTAATATTGATATCATAGTCTTCCCCATCAACTTTATAAATTCCGGCTTTTTCACCAAATATTGACCTCCTCAATTGATTGCCAACCTGCCCAACAGCGACACCTAATTCTCCTGCCTTTTCACGGTTAACAGTCACTTCCATAGAAGGCTTACTCTTGTTGACATCAATCTTAAGTTCCTCGATACCCTCAACGTTCTTCGTATTGATGAAGTTTCTCATCTTCTCCGCAGTTGCGATCAGTTCATCGTAATCGTCACCCTCCAATTCTATATTGATTGGATATCCCGCAGGTGGTCCTGCTGCATCTTTCTCTACAGAAATAGCCACTCCTGGATAAATACCGCTCAATGCAGCCTGCACTTTTCTTCGAAGTTCTTCCGTATCCTTACCGCGTCGGTACTTAAACTCTCGCATAGAAGCCGTAATCTTCCCTTTATGAGGCATCTCTGCAGCTGATCCACCATCCGTTTGTGGATTACCAGCACCCTCCCCAACTTGCGAAACGGAAGCTTCTACTAAGAAATTATAATCTCCATCAAGATACTCGTCAACATTAACCACGTTGAACACGCGCTGCTCAATTTCCTTCGTAATCTCATTGGTTTTTTCAATAGAAGTACCTTGTGGATATTCTATGTAGACAATGATCTGATTCGGAATATTGTCTGGGAAAAATTCGATTTTCGTCCTTTGGTTTTTTACAGACAAACCGAACATAGCAAATGCTGCGATCAAGATCATGAAGGTAAATCCAAGGTACCAATATACGTTTCCACCTTTAAGCGCATGAATTAATCTGCGCTCGTAGAAATTTTCAAACCAAATTAAAACTGTTCTTTGAAAAGCGGTTGCCAGCTTCTTAAGGACATATTTGTATAGCCAAAATAACACGACATTCACAATTAGCAAGGCTCCTAAACCTTTTGCTCCGCCACCAATAGCCATCATGAAGATACCTAAGCCTCCCATAATTACGGTGAGCCTTATTAATGATTTTGTTGAGAGTTCCTTGTCACCGATCTCCATGAACTTCGACACCAACATAGAATTCATGAAGATGGCGACAAACAAGGATGAACCTAAAACCACTGATAAGGTAATTGGGAAATAAATCATAAACTGCCCAAACAAGCCGGGCCATAAGCCAAGTGGCACAAAAGCAGCCACTGTTGTGAGCGTAGAAATGATAATTGGATAAGCGATCTCACCAATTCCCTGTTTCGCCGCTTGCGTTCGCGTGAGCCCTTCTTCCTGCATCAATCGATAAACATTTTCGACGACAACAATTCCATTATCAACGAGCATACCAAGTCCCATAATCATCCCAAAAAGAATCATTGTGTTCAACGTAAGTCCGAAATAATTCAAAATCATGAATGACATAAACATGGACATTGGAATTGCAAAACCTACGAACAATGCATTTCTAAAACCTAAGAAAAACATCAGGACGGTTACAACCAAAAGAATTCCGAAGATGATATTATTCACCAAATCATCCACCTGATTCAAAGTTCTTGGTGCCATGTTATTGGTCAGGCTCATTCTTAAGTCTTGCGGAAATTCATGTTCAACAGCATGATCAATAATCAATTGAATCTTGCGAGCTGCCTCAATCATGTTCTTTCCTGCACGCTTCTTCACATCCAGCATGACCACATTTTGACCAAACTCTCTTGCGAAAGTTGTTTTATCCTCATCTGTAAAAGTAATCGTCGCGATATCTCTCAAATAAACAGGAGCATTGTTCTCGTGTTTAACAACAAAACTTTCAAGATCACTAGGACTTTCGATCTCGCCTATAATTCTTATGGTTCTTCTTTGTCCACTCGCTTTCAAGTTTCCCGCAGACATAGTCATGTTACCATTACTAATAGCTTGCATGATGTTATCGAAATTAACTTTTGCGGCCATCATTTTGTAAACATCAACAGCTACTTCAACTTCTTTCTCTTGTGCTCCTCGGATATCCACGCCTTTTATCTCCGGCAAATCCTCGATCTCATCTTCCAAATACTCTCCGTACTGCTTTAACCTTTCTACAGTATAATCGCCAGATATATTGATATTCATAATCGGAATCTCCTCCGACATGTTTAATTCAAAAACATTTGGTTCGACTTTCGCTCCATTAAATAACGGCCAATCTTCATCTGCTTTTTCAGAGTCGACTTTATCCTTTACTTTCTGCTTTGCAGCATCAACCGAGATCTCTTCGTCAAACTCAACAGTGATTATAGAGTAGTCTTCCTGAGAGGTAGAGACAATCTCTACGACATTACTAATGTTCTTTAGTTCATCCTCGAGGGGATCCGTAATAAGCCGCTCTATATCCTCCGCCGTATTACCAGGATATGGTGTACTAACGTAAATCTTCGTTTCTATGATTTCAGGAAAATTCTCCCGAGGCATGGCAAAATATGCCGACAGCCCCATGTATAAGAACAATCCAATCATCACATAAATAACTGACGCGTTATCTATTGCCCACGAAGAGAGTCTAAATTCTTTATTTACACTTTTCTCTTGCTTAGCCATGTCTTATTTACTTAAGATTTTAACTTCTTGACCACTTCTCACACTTCTGGCGCCTTCTTTAATAAGGCTATCACCAGATTTTACTCCAGTCAATATCTCGATAAAATCACCTTGCGTTTTACCTGTTGTGATAATTTTTCGCATGGCAGTTGCCACTTTATCCTTTGTAATCTTCAACGCTCCGAATACATATTGATCACCTTCAGAATTTTCAGAAATGATGCTTTGTGGAATTAATATCGCTTCAGGGTTGGTATAGTCATTGATAAGGACTCTGGCCGTCATATTTGGTTTGATATTCGCTTCGTTATTCGGAACTGCAACCTCCACGATAAAAGATCGGTTATTCGGATTAATGAAATTACCTGTCTGTCTTACCTTAGACATGATCTTCTTATCAAGCACTGGGAAATACACTTGTACTTCTTTGCCTACATTGATAGTTGCTATGTACGTTTCAGGGACTGCAACTTCCAAATACATGTTAGATAAATTTATAATTCTAAAAACCTCAGAACCAAACCCTCCAGGAGCAACCACTGTCCCTTGATCCCTGATCACATCATCTATGATACCTGAAAAAGGCGCATTAATGTTATATTTATCGAGCTGACTTTCCATTTGCGCGATAGTGCTTTCTTGCGCTTCATAGTTCGCTTTGGCTTGCAAATATTGAATCTCCGAACCTATGTTTTGATTCCAAAGCTTTTCTTGACGTTCAAAAGTAGTCTTAGCAAGTACAAACTGAGTTTTCATTTGCATGAGCTGATTATTCATTCCACCGTCATCAATTTTTGCCAAAAGTTGTCCTTCTCTTACTGACTCCCCTTCCGTGACATAAACTGAAACCAGAATACCTGGAGCTTCAGGGTAAATCAAGACATTTTGCTTTGTTGAAACTGTACCTTGAAGTTCAACGAAGTGATCGAATTTTTTAGATTGTGCTTGGATAGTCGTCACTAAAGGAAGATTCTTACCGCCCATCAATTCTGTGATTACAGAATCGTATTTGGCGATTTTATTCTCCAATGACTTATGTTCGATGGCCAGTTCTTTTTTCTTCTCTCGAATGCTTTTTAAGTCACCCGACGATAATACATCTCCTTTCGGAGTTTCTCCACCGCAACTTATTAGAATAAGTGAAAGGCTGGTAATAATGGTTAGTGTTAGTATGTTGATCTTTCTCATGATCTTAGTTATAAAGTATTCCTAGTGCTTTTTTAAGTTGTAATTGCGCAATTATGGCATCATAAAGTGCGGCGTAATAGTTTGTTTGAGCTTCTTTTAATGCAGTATTTGCTTCGATTACTTCCAAGTTGCTACCCACACCCGCTTCGTATTTTATTTTTGAAATATTATATATTTCACCGGCAAGAGACCTGTTGTCTTTTTGAACCTCTAATCTTTCAGTGGCATTCGTCAGATCCATTGATGATTTATCCAATTCTAGATCAATACTTTGCTCTAATGCCTCAAATCCATTTTCGATTTTCTTGAGTTCAAGTTTTTGCTGTTGAATTTGGTTGCTTCTCTGTAAACCTGTAAACAGACTCCAATTCAAGCTTAAGCCTACCGCAGAATAACCATACCAACTGTCAGGCCCTGCTTGGTCCACTTCTTTAAAATTGGATTGCGTAGAAAATAATCCGGTGAACGTTGGTGATTGTGTACTCATTCCAAAGTTGGCAAATGCAGAAATAGAGGGTAACGCCTCCGCATATTTGTTTTTTATATTAAGTTGTTGAAGCGTTCTATTCGACTCCATCACCAAATAATCCGCACGCTGGTTATAAGACCAATCTTCTTTGTTTGGAACGTCCACTTTTTCAAAAGCTAGCTCAGATATTTCCCCATTAACCGTCAAGAGGTCTCTACTTGGAAAATTCATTTGAAGCTTCAGAATTCGTCTTGATATCTCCACAAGATTTGTCATATTCGATTGCTCCACCTTTAGGTTATTGACCGTAACTTTTAATCTGTCAACATCTATTTTCTCAGCAAAGCCATTCTCTTTTAGCGCCTGCGTATTTCTGTAAAGCGTATCTATTCGCCCAAGGTTTGCTTTCACTAAAGTCAATCGCTCCTTGGTTATCAATAGATTATAATACGCTTGGCTAACATTTAATACAACATCTTCTCTTGTTAGATTCGAATTACGTATTGATAACTCTTTGTAGGCATTTGCCGCCTGCAAACCCACGATATAAGAGCCATTAAAAATCAATTGCGTAATACTTAAGGCGGCATCACCACCTGCTTGGAGCTGGAAAAAATTTTCCGCTGCGTACACATCCCCGTCCTGTATACCTAATTCCGCAGCATCCGCCGCAGTGATACCTAACCCGGGTGCATTCGAATTATATTGAGCAAAAAATCGTTGAAGTGTTGGGCTATATTGTACTCCTACAGACCCATTGACCTGCGGAAGTCCACTCCCCCTTGTTTCTCTCACCTGTGAATTTGCGATTTGTTCGTCAAGTATTGCATTTTTAACATTGACTGCATTTTCTAATGCATAATCGAGACATTCGTCTAGCGTGAAAGATTTACCTTGATCTTGTGCAGCAAGCCACCAGCTTACCAGCAAGAACATCAGTGTAAGTTGTCCTTTCATTTAATTGTTGGTTTTGATTCTAATTGTTGATACTGTTGATAAAGTTCTTTTCCTTTTTCAGTGAGCAGGCCATGCACGAAGTGATCAAACACCTGCATTTGTACTTCAAAAAGCTCAAATTGACTGGAAGGAAAGATATTTTCATTAAAAATCTGTTCTATACTCTCCATGCGAATGATGGCTAATATTTCAGGATTTATCTCTTTTCGGTAGTAACCCTCCTTTATTCCTTGGATGAGATTATTTACCAGGTGTCCCTTCACAAAGTTTTGTTTGAACTCTTTGAATATGTCCCATGCCTCTCTGTGATACTTTTGAAGATCATAAAGTAAAGACGGATTCATTTTGATAATATTTTCTCTCATGCAGCCCGAAAGCAAATGAAGTTCTTCAATGGCATTTTGAGCATTTTCTGTAACTACTTTGAGTTGTAATTGCTCCTTCTGCATATGTTGTCTGGAAACCTCGCTCACTAATGAGTCCTTATTGCTAAAATGTTGATACAAGGTTTTCTTTGACATAGACACTTCCCTTGCCACATCATCCATCGATACAGATCTTACCCCGTATTGCATAAATAGCTTTTCTGCCCCCTCTACTATCTGCTGTTTCACTTTTATTTATTTATTACTTGCTAAAAACTATGGAAACTATCAATACACTCAAAGTTTCCATCAATTACGGAGAAAATCAATTAATGTTAGGTTTTGTTTGAATATTTTTAATAAAAATGATAATTAGGTGAAACCTTAACAATGAGTTAATTCATGACAACCCTCTTAAATTTTAAAAAAATTGGTAATAGCCAAAAGGTTCTTCTCTTTTTTCACGGGTTTGGACAAGATCATTCTCTTTGGGATGCCTATTGCAAAATCCTATCTTCATCTTATACCATTTTTTGTTTCGATATTTTTTATCACGGGCATTCTACTCGACCAGCCAATCATTTAACCAAAGACGAATGGCAATATGAGATAGGAACATTTTTAAAGCAGGAAAAAATCAATCGCTTTAACGTTGTAGGTTTTAGTCTTGGGGGAAGGTTCTGTTTGGCTACTCTGATGGGTTTTCATAATCAAATAGATCAAATGGTGCTCATAGCCCCAGATGGAATTCATCGGAGTTTTTGGTATCGCCTTGCTAATTCATCTCTTGGCAATACGCTTTTCAAAAATCTTATGTACTCTCCGGGGAGATTTGAGCAGTTTATCAACATGGTGAAACACACTGGACTGGTCAGAGAATCATTAATCAAGTTTGCGGCTAGGGAGCTCAGAACTATGGATGACAAGGACAAAGTATTTAAGACATGGACCTATTTCAGCCAATTACAGATAAAACCATCACACTGGCAAGCTGTAATCTCCGATACAAATAAGAACGCATTACTCGTTCTCGGCAATAAAGATTCGATCGTCAGGCCTCAAGACATTCAAGCCATAGTCAAAGAAAATAATGCTATTAAAATAGTGGTTATTGAAGGAAAACACCACCATGTCGTGAACAATGCCCAAGACATGGTGACATCTTTTTTATTGAATTCTTTTTCTTAAAGCAATTATTCTATTTTTGCGCCATTGGTTGAAAAGGAAGAGTTGTCGCTTTGTTGTGTCGCTTTTTAAAACCAGTTATTCTAATCTTCATCGACTCTTTGTAGGCATATTCTTATGATCGTTTTTTTTGAAAAGTCCAAATCACATATTTACGCATTAAGTACATCTCAAGTCCTGTCAGAGAGTGACATTTCAAAGTTGGAATGGCTTTTTTCTGGTGCTAAAAAGATGAATGATCACAGCCTCACTGGGCATTTTATTGGCCCTAGAAAGGAAATGATTACCCCGTGGAGCACCAATGCCGTAGAGATTTGTCAGAATGCTGGGATTGATGGCTTAGAAAGAATAGAAGAATTTGTTTCAAACCGCAAACAAGGATTCGACCCAATGCTCAAGCAATTATATAATGGTATCGACCAAGAAGCGTTTAAGATGATGGTTTTACCGGAGGCCATCAGGTTTATCGATGATTTGGAAGCATACAATAAAGAGGCGGGCTTGGCTTTGAGCGGAGACGAAATTGGCTTCCTCGAGAAGGTAGCTTCTGAAATCGAGCGCCCGCTAACAGATTCGGAAGTCTTCGGTTTTTCTCAAATAAACTCCGAACATTGTCGTCACAAAATATTCAATGGCACTTTTATAATTAATGGTGAGGAAAAAAAGCAGTCGCTGTTTCAACTCATCAAGAATACTTCGAAAGCCAACCATAATTTCATAGTCTCCGCATACAAGGACAATGTTGCTTTTGTAAGCGGTTCCACAATCGAGCAATTTGCCCCTGCTACACAAGACAAACCAGATTTTTTTGAAATTAAACCTGTCGCATCAGTTATTTCCCTAAAAGCAGAAACGCACAATTTTCCTACAACTGTAGAGCCCTTCAATGGCGCTGCTACTGGTTCCGGTGGAGAAATCAGAGACCGTATGGCAGGTGGTTTGGGAAGTATGCCATTGGCGGGATCGGCCGTTTACATGACCTCTTACCCTCGATTGATCAAAGGAAAAAACCACGAGGAAAACATCAAACCAAGAAAATGGCTATATCAATCTCCAAAAGAGATTCTTATTAAAGCATCAAATGGGGCAAGTGATTTTGGCAATAAGTTTGGGCAGCCGATGATTGTCGGAAGTTTATTCACCTTTGAACACGAAGAAAACGGCGAAACGATCGCATTTGATAAAGTCATCATGCAAGCTGGGGGCATTGGCTATGGCCATTTGAAAGATGCCATAAAAAAGCCTGTTGGAAAAAATGAATCTGTTGTCGTTATGGGTGGCGACAATTACCGAATTGGCATGGGAGGAAGTGCCGTATCTTCATTGGAGACTGGAGCCCTTGGGCAACAACTCGAATTAAATGCGGTGCAAAGATCGAATCCTGAAATGCAAAAAAGAGTTGCCAATGCCGTCAGAGCAATGGCAGAGATGGACGAAAATCCGATTATCTCCATTCACGATCATGGTGCAGGTGGACACCTCAATTGCTTATCGGAATTAGTAGAGGACTCAGGTGCCAATATCGACTTGGACAAGCTACCTGTTGGTGATGTCACATTGAGTGAAAAAGAAATTATTGGTAACGAGTCACAAGAAAGAATGGGACTTGTAATCAAGCCCGAACATGTTGCCACGTTAAAAGCAGTAGCCGAAAGAGAAAGAGCTCCTTTTTATGAGGTCGGCACAACGACAGGTAACCATGAATTAAAATTTCATTCTGCTAAAAGAAATACGACACCTTTTTTCCTAAAAACGGAACATCTTTTTGGCTCATCTCCAAAAACTATCCTTGAAGACATTGATGACCCTAGAAACTTAGAAGCACCGTCTTATGACGTGTCAAAGTTGATAGAATATCTTCATCAAGTGTTACAGCTCGAAGCTGTAGCATGTAAAGATTGGTTAACAAATAAGGTGGATCGGTCGGTGACAGGAAAAGTTGCATTGCAACAGACCGTCGGGGAAATACAGCTCCCCTTGAATAATCTGGGCGTAATGGCACTTGATTATACAGGCACAAAAGGAATTGCAACAAGTATCGGACATGCTCCAGCTGCTGCGCTTGTCAATGCTGCTGCTGGATCAAGGTTATCCATTGCGGAAGCATTGTCTAACCTTGTTTGGGCGCCATTACTGCACGGAATAAAAGGAATTTCACTGAGTGCTAATTGGATGTGGCCAGCAAAAAATCATGGCGAAAATGCGCGATTATATGAGGCTGTTGAATCTGTGAGTGAATTTGCCATTGCTTTGGGGATAAACATCCCTACGGGGAAAGATTCCTTATCGATGACTCAAAAATACGCGGATAAAAAAGTCCAGGCTCCTGGAACCGTCATCATTAGTAGTGTTGGTGAAGTAAAAAACGTGAAGAATATCATCACGCCAAACATTAAAAACAGCTCCGAAAACACCTTTTTATACTACATTGACTTTTCTGATTGTGACTTTAACCTTGGGGGAAGCTCATTCGGTCAAATTCACAACGCTATTGGCGGAAAAACACCAGATGTAAAGTCCACTACCTTAATGAGCGGGTTTGAGGCGGTTCAAATTTTGATCGAAGAAAAAGCAATTGTTGCCGGTCATGATATATCCTCCGGAGGTTTGATAACCACATTATTGGAAATGAACTTCCCAAATAAGAAAGGCGGAATGACCATAGACTTGAATGTCTTTGATGAAACAGACCTTATCAAAATATTATTTTCTGAAAAGCCTGCCGTCATCGTTCAAGTGACTGATGAGGGAAAAGCCACAGATATTTTCAATAAAACGGGCGCCAAAGCGGTTAAAATTGGCAATACGACAAACACAAGATTACTTAATCTCGCTAAAAAAGATAAACTAATCAATCTCGATATTGACGAACTAAGAGATACTTGGTATTATACCTCTCACCTATTTGACCTTGCGCAAACCAACCGAAAAGAAGCATTTGATCGGCTTGGTAATTATAAAAAGCAACCGCTTAGATATGAATTTAACTCCGAGTTTACAGGCCAGTTCAAGGATTTAGGTATTGATCCAAACCGTAAAACAAAGAGTGGATTAAAAGCTGCTATTATCAGAGAGAAAGGGGTTAATGGAGACAGGGAAATGGCTTTCGCTTTGCACTTGGCAGGCTTTGATGTTAAAGATGTTCATATGACAGATTTAGCCACAGGCCGTGAAGACTTGAGTGATATTAGGATGATTGTCTTTGTTGGCGGTTTTTCCAATTCAGATGTATTGGGATCTGCTAAAGGCTGGGCAGGCTCCTTTTTATATAATGAAAAGGCCAAATCAGCCCTTGATAATTTTTACTCAAGAGGGGATACATTAAGTCTAGGCGTATGCAATGGTTGTCAACTAATGATGGAGCTTGGATTGTTAATGCCCGAACTGGGTGAAAATCATCCACGAATGCATCACAATAGCTCTGGCAAATTCGAGTCTGCCTTTGTAGATGTCGTGATAGAGGAAAATAATTCTATTATGTTCAATAGTCTTGCTGGATCGAGAATGGGTATTTGGTTAGCACACGGTGAAGGCAAATTTATTCTTGAAGGGGATGCCAGCAAATATGCTATTCCCGTAAAATATGCTAATGAATCATTCCCAGGAAATCCAAATGGTAGTGATTTTGGCACAGCCGCCATCTCCTCTAAAGATGGACGTCATGTTGCGATGATGCCTCACTTGGAAAGATCAATCTTCACATGGAATTGGCCACATTATGAAATGAATACTGATCATGAGGTTACTCCTTGGATAACTCCTTTTTTGAATGCCCGAAAATGGATAGAGAATAATTGACATTCGAATTTTTAAAATAATTAGAAAGGTGTTCACCCAATGTTCACCTTTTTTTATGCTTTAATTCGTCTAGGAAAGCTTTATTTGTGAAAATAAAAAAGAATAAACTCACACATTTATGCGTTCCACAGGTTTTTTAAATTTATTTATTATCGGCTTGATGATTTATTCATGCTCCTCTGAAAACGGAGAAGATATTATTGCAGAATTGAAATTCGATTGTAGTCAAACTAATCTCTCCCTCACTTTACAAGAACAAATTGATCCTTCATGTTCTACATCAGGAAGTATCACTGTTTTAGCCGCTGCAGGAGCAAGTCCATATTCTTATCAATTGGATGATAAAACCAGCCAAACTTCCGCTGTTTTCGAAGGCTTGGTGGCTGGTACCTACGAGATTATAGTGACAGATAATAATGAATGCGCAAAAGTATTAACTGTTACTTTATCATCAGATGATGGTTTTTCAGCCACTACCTTAGCTACTGGATGCGGAACTGGAGACGGAAAAATAGAAGTTACAGTTGTTGAGGCGGGAACATATATGTATGCTCTTGACAATGGTACACCTCAAACCAGTAATATTTTTGAAGGGCTTGATGTTGGTAACTACGCAGTAGCGGTGACTGATGACAAAGGCTGTGTTACGACCATTCCTGAAACAGTTGTTGGAATTGGCTTAAGCAGAGATATCATGCCGATAATTTCCGCAAATTGTGCGCTTTCTAGCTGCCATGGAGGAAATCAACCGCCAGACTTCACAACGGCGGCAAACATAGCGGCATTTTCTAACAGAATCTTGTCGAGAACAACCGCCGGCACCATGCCTCCAAGCTCACCATTGGCTCCCACATCAGTTAACCTTATAAAAGAATGGGTTGATTGTGGCTCAGCGAATAATTAGTTGGTCATTTTTTTTTAAACAATTACCGGTCTTGTTAAATTCTATTAATTAAAAACAACACTATTATGAAATTATTATTTACCCTGCTAATGCTTATCCCTTTGATTAGCTATTCGCAAAAGTTTAAGTCCGACAGTTCATATGTGCGGTTTTTTTCGGAAGCTCCACTAGAGAATATTGAAGCTGTTAATAGTAAAGCCGTCAGCATTATTGATCTCTCCAATGGAAATTTTGTCTTTTCTATTCCTGTAAATCAATTTCACTTTGATAAATCATTGATGGAGGAACACTTCAACGAAAACTATTTGGAAACGGAGAAGTATCCAAAAGCAACTTTTAAAGGATCTTTCAAGCCTTCTTCATTAGTGGATGGCGCCCAAACAGTCACCGCATCTGGTGATTTCAATATCCATGGTCAAACAAGGCCTGTAGATATTGAGGGTACGCTCACAAAATCGGATAATCAAGTGCTTGTCAAAGCAACTTTTACCATAAAAATTGTCGAATACAAAATCAAAATTCCAAAAGCTGTATTTTACAATATCGCCGAAGAAGTAGAAGTAACCGTTTATTTTGAATATAAAGAATTATGAAAAAAATCTTTGTCTTATTGTTAATTTCTGCGCTCGTAAGCCCAGCATTCTGTCAAGATGATTTGATGGACTTATTAGAGGATGATGCCCCTAAAAATGAGCGTGTTACCTCTACTTTTAAAAGTACTCGTTTAATCAATGGACACACCACTGAAACTAGGACACAAGGCGTGTTAGAGTTTATCATCGGACACAGATTTGGTAGGCTCAATGAGGGTGGAGAAAATTTATGGGGATTGGATTTTGCACAAATTCGTTTAGGGTTAGAGTATGGTGTGAGTGATAATCTAAATATTGGTATTGGTCGATCAGGCGTAGACAAAACATTCGATCTTTTCGCTAAATATAAGTTTCTGCGACAGTCTACTTCGGTACCGATATCAGCTGCTTTGTTCGTAAGTGGAGCGAGGCGGGCTGACAGTGCGTTTGAAAACCTTCTGGAAGGTCAAGGAATTCCTTTTGAAGGTAAATACAGAAATGCATACACTTATCAATTGTTGATTGCCCGTAAGATGACCTCCGCCTTGTCTTTGCAAGTAGTGCCGACTATTATTCATAGAAACTATGTAGCCACTAGCACTGAGCCAAATGATCTCCTTGCCCTTGGATTAGGTGGTCGATACAAAATCACTAATCGAG
>JBLIIJ010000087.1:0-16804 GCA_047635055.1 Cyclobacteriaceae bacterium
CCTTGGATGAAAGACAATAATGACTGGCGTGGAGGAAAACTGCTTCCAGAGTATTATGGAACATGGGCACTTTTCTTCTCAAAGTACATCAATGCTTATAAGTCAGAAGGCATTGATATTTGGGGATTTACTGTGGAAAACGAGCCTCTTGGAAATGATAAGAATTGGGAAAGCATGCATTTCACTCCTAAGGAAATGACTGACTTTGTCGTGAACAATCTCGGACCACAAATGGAGGAAGACGGACATAACGTAAAAATTCTTGGATATGATCAGAATCGAGGTGACGAGTTAAAAGATTGGGTAGATGAGATGTACCGTGATGAAGTCTCCACAAAATATTTCGATGGAACAGCTATTCATTGGTATGCGAGTACTTACGACTTTTTCCCAGCATCACTCCAGTATGCGCATAATGCAGCGCCTGATAAATACTTAATTCAATCAGAGGCATGTGCAGATTCGGAAGTCCCTAAATGGAAGGACGATCAATGGTATTGGTCCAAAGAAGCCACAGATTGGGGTTGGGATTGGGCTCCTGAAGAGCAAAAATACTTACACCCGAAATATGCTCCTGTGAATAGATATGCACGAGATATTATAGGTTGTTTAAATAACTGGGTTGACGGCTGGATTGACTGGAATATGGTACTTGATAGGCAAGGCGGTCCTAACTGGTTTAAGAACTGGTGCGTCGCTCCCATTATTGTTGATCCAGATGCCGATGAAGTTTACCTCACGCCTATTTATTATACACTAAGCCATTTTAGTAAGTACATCAGACCAGGTGCTCAGAGAATTGGTTTCGAGCTCTCCAATGATGTGTTAATGGCTACAGCCGCACAAAACAAGGATGGTTCGATAGTGATCATCCTATTTAATGAAGGAATGGAAGCGCAAGATGTCAAAATTAACTTAGGCAATAAGTTCAAATCTATTACCATCAATTCGCAAGCAATTCAGACAATTATCATTTAATTGTTTACACCTCAAAAAATCAGAAATTAACCTAATTATAAAAAAATGACAAATATTAAAACATCTGCGAAGGATATAGTGCCATTAGGTCAAAAAATGGCATTTGGCGCAGGTCACCTAGTTTTAAATTTATTGCCTGGATCATTGGCAATATTTATGTTTTTTTTACTTACCGCATTTGGAATGGACCCATTTTTAGCCGGATTATTAGGTGGTCTACCTCGTATTTTCGATGCGCTAACAGACCCTATTATGGGGTTTATCTCAGATAATACCACATCAAGATGGGGTCGCAGAAGGCCTTATATTTTTATAGGAGCGATATTAAGCGGAGTGCTTTTTGCCATTTTATGGCAATTAGATCCAGAGAATACACAAATGTTTAATTTCTGGTACTTCTTAATCTTATCTATGGTTTTTTTAATTGGAAATACCATGTTTGCTACACCATTGATTGGTTTAGGTTATGAAATGACCTCTGATTACAATGAAAGGACTCGTCTCATGGCATTTTCGCAAACAGTAGCACAGATTGCTTGGATGGTAGTGCCTTGGTTCTGGGTAATTATCGCAGACCCGGACATATTTGCAACACAGGCTCTTGGCGTGCAGCAACTTTCCGTAATTGTCGGTGGTATTTGCATTGTTTTAGGATTGTTACCTGCAATTTTTTGTAAGGGCATAGATTCTTCCCATATGGAAAATAGAAAGAAAATCACCTTTAGTACAATGTTCTCCAATTTAAAAGATCTTTTTGAGGGTATACTACAAGTTTCTAAAAACAAACCTTTTATGAAGCTTTGTGGTGCCACATTCTTAGTCTTTAATGGCTTTCAAATGGTCGCTTCTTTCAGTTTTTTTATCATCGTTTATTACATGTTTAGTGGTGATTTTGCAGGGGCTGGCTCTTGGCCCGCATGGTTTTCTACAATAACCGCCGTTGTTACCGCTTTTGGTGTAATCCCCATTGTTACTTGGATCGCAAATAATCACGGAAAACGTAAAGCTTTTATTTATACAACAGCTATCTCTATTGTGGGTTATCTGCTTAAATGGTGGGGGTTTGATCCAAGTAATCCATGGTTAATGTTTATGCCAATACCGTTTATGGCCTTTGGTTTAGGAGGGTTATTCACGCTTATGATGAGCATGACAGCAGATGTGTGTGACTTAGACGAATTAAACAATGGCATGCCACGTAAAGAAGGAACTTTTGGTGCTATTTATTGGTGGATGGTGAAATTAGGTCAAGCACTAGCGTTAGTTTTAGGTGGTGCAGTCTTAAAGGCAGTAGGTTTCGATGGAAATGCGGCTTCTCAAACAGCTGAGACAATGAATAGTTTACGTTTGGCAGATGTGATTATACCATCATTAACGGCAGGGATAGCTATTCTCGTCATGTGGGGATATAACCTTGATGAAAAAAGAGCTAGAGAAATAAAAGCTGAATTAGTAGAAAGAAGAGGAATACTCTAAATAATAATCACTTATCACATTACTTAAATACCGAATAATACCATGTCATATAGACCAGAACAAATTTCCAGCCTTATAGGGACCAACTATGCCAATAAGTCAAAGGAAGAAATAAAAGATTTATTCGCACATGTTCTCCAAGGAGGAATGCATGGCCTTTGCTTTAGTGCTTATACTGAAGGTCAGCAACCAGGAGATCTCCTCACAGAGGATCAAATTAGAGCAAGAATGGCTATTATTAGTCCTTATACTAAATGGATTCGTTCATTTTCATGTATTGAAGGAAACGAGCTAATTCCAAAGATTGCTAAGGAGTTTGGAATTAAAACCCTTGTGGGTGCATGGCTTGGGAAGGAACAAGATCAGAATAAACTAGAAATAGCAGGACTGATCAAATTGGCTAAAGAAGGCTATGTTGATATAGCAGCTGTAGGAAATGAAGTGTTGTATCGTCATGATTTAACAGAGGAGGAGCTCTTAGCACATATTTACGAGGTGAAAAATGCTATTCCAGATATACCTGTTGGTTATGTTGATGCTTATTATGAGTTTGCAATAAAACCCAAAATTACTGAGGCATGTGATGTTATTCTCGCCAACTGTTACCCTTATTGGGAAGCTTGTCATAATGACTATTCATTGCTCTATATGAAGCAAATGTTTCAGCAGGCAGTACAAGCTGGAAATGGCAAAAAAGTAATTATTTCTGAAACAGGTTGGCCAAGTGAAGGTACCGGCTTGAGAGGCGCGCATCCTTCAGATGTTAATTCCATGAAGTATTTCATTAATGCACAAACCTGGTCGAAGGAAGAGGATATTGAAATATTCTACTTTACCTCATTCGATGAGTCTTGGAAAGTTGGAGATGAAGGTGATGTTGGAGCATACTGGGGAATTTGGGATAAAGATGGTAATTTGAAATTTTAATTATTTCTCATTCTCACTAGTAAAAAAGCCAGTTCAGATATCTGAACTGGCTTTTTTGGTACCCATCCAATTGGCTATTCACAAAAATGATGTTTGGCCTATTAGTGTATTGTAAATTTTTTAGAATGAAAAGTAAATTATCTTATTCCATTAATCCAACAACGTCCCCTGTTCTTTTATAGGTGTAATACTCAAGGCATATCGGATGACCTTATGAAATCATTGATCTGATTGCGAACCCCATATTTTCATTTATCCTAAACAAAAAATGTTGATTTTTTTCGAATAAAAAAGGGTTTTTGATTTCACTTACAGTGAAATCAAAAACCCTTAAATCAACAGAACCACTATAATTCTTATCTGCTTCTAAGTAATTACTTAAAAGTTGATTTTATTAATAACCACTATTTTGTACCAGTATACCATTTGTAAGTTCTATCTCTACTTGCGGTATTGGTAAAAATCCTCTTGTTGCTGAATTAAACTGAACGTCATAAAGTTCAGCTCCACCAGTATAATACTGCCCGTATTCTCCACTGATATTCAGTTCGGATGACGCAACGGTTAATCCTTGTCTTAATAAATCAAAGTATCTCAGACCTTCACCGGATAATTCAAGACGTCTTTCTGCTAACAATGCAACTTCAGAATAAGCTACAACATCGGGTAAGGCCACTCTAGTGCGCACTCTATTGATATACGCTACATTTTGTCCAATTTCAGCAGCCATTAAGAGCACATCCGCAAATCGAATTACCCGCTGGTTACTCATGTTATGAAGCTCCGGTGTACCTTGAATACCTCTGTCTACTAATTTTGTAGTGTACTTATTGTTATAGTACCCTGTATACTGGTAAGAACCAGTGTTTATGGTAGTACCTGATTCTGATAGAAGCGCAGCTTCCGTTAAAACAGTCGCTTCAAATCTTGGATCATCTTTTAGATCATTCGCGAGTTTTTCCGTAATCATTCCAAAAGCCCATCCTCTGTAGTAAATCTGACTTCCAGTGACTCTTGGCCCCATCATTTGCGCAGCTAAGTTTCCTTCAACATACTGCTCAGAACCCCAATCTCCTCCTACCGGTGCTCCTCCATAAGATATTTCGAAAACACTTTCAATACTAAATTCATTCACACCTGAGAAAATATCTGCGTAGTTAGGTAACAAGTCATGACCGCTGTTGTTAATTAAGTCTTCAAGTTGTGTAAGGACGTAGGCACCATCTATGGATGTTCCATTGGCCGTTAAGCCACTTCCATATACACCGTTTTCAAACAAATATACTCTTGCCAATAAGGCCTGTGCGCTCCACTTTGTCGCCCTTCCTGTTCCGATAGCAACGGGTAAATTTGGAATAGCGTCTACTAAATCAACAGCAATTTGATTATACACTAGGGATGGTGCTACTTGTGGTCTATTGCCATCTTTAACGCCTGTGACGACATCTGTAATCAAGGGAACATTTTCAAAGAAACGTACCAATTCAAAATTAAAATAAGCCCTTAGGAACTTCGCTTCTGCGATAACTCTTTTAAGATCATCTTCATCCACTTCTTCTAATAGTTCAGCTTTTTCAATCGTAAAATTTGACCTAAATATCCCAAAGTAGTTCTTCTTCCACAACGACCGAACAACGTCATTATTTGTTGAAAAACTAAACGTATTGAATTCATCTTCTTCTGCCCCATCTCCTGCGTCTTGCCCACCGGCAATCGCATCATCTGATAATATTTCTGACAAAATAAGCGGAGGAGCCCAAGCCAAATTTGTTCCTTTCTGATGCCCTAAAACATCGTAGGTTGCATACAAAGCAGCCTCTACTTCCTCCAATGTGCTAAAATATTCACTTGCGAAAAGCGTCGCTTGTGGGTCAATCGTCAGGTAATCATCAGAACAACTGAACGTTATACCGACTAATAGTATTACAATTATTTTTTTCATAACAATAGCTATTTATTGATTGATAATTTCTTAAAATGTCACTGAGGTTCCAAACCTGAAGGTACGAGACTGAGGATAAATTCCTCTATCAATTCCAGTATCTCTGATGTTTATTCTACCATCTGTTGATGTGGATCCTACTTCAGGATCTGCCCCGCTATAGCCTGTAATCGTCAATAAGTTTTCCGCAGAAATATATACTCTCCAGTTTGAACACTTAATTCTTTCTAAAAAGTCAGATGGAAGTCTATAACCAAATTGAATGTTTTTCAATCTAACATAAGAACCATTTTCGATATTTAACATATCTGTTGCTCTTGTATAGTTTTCATTTCCATCCCCAGCTACGAATCTTGGAACTTCATTACTTGGATTTTCTTCTGTCCATCTATCCATGATCCATGATTGACGATTTGAGGTGAGTATGTCAGGACGATTCATACCATTAAAGATCTCAAGACCTACTTGACCGATAATCAAAGCAGAGAAGTCAAAACTTTTATAACTTAACGACAGGTTCGATCCCAAAGTCCAATCTGGAAGAGGACTTCCAATGACTGTTCTATCTGCATCCGTGATCCTTCCGTCACCGTCAACATCCACGAACTTTATATCGCCAGGAGCCGCATTAGGTTGAATTGGATCACCACTAGCGTTTATGTATCCAAAAACATCAGAAGAGTTTTGGAAAATTCCATCCGTTTTAAATCCATAAAAAGATACTACGCTCTCGCCTTCTATTGTTCGCGTTACCTCTCCTGCTAATGCCCAAGACGCTCCTTCTATAAAGCCGGCTTCACTAGCTACACGTGTCATCGTATTTTTATTGTATGTTGCGTTAGCACTTATCGAGTAACTCAAATCCTTGATATCATCTCTCCACGTAGCGGAAATCTCAAATCCTTCGTTGACCATTTCCCCGATATTAGAAACTCTTAGGTCTTGACCCACGGTAGCTGGTGGGGTTCTACCTTGTAGAAGATCCTTGGTTGTTTTTTTATAATAGTCTAGCGTAGCTGTCAACTTATTTTCAAAAAAACCAGTTTCCAATCCAAAATCAATCTGTTGTGACGCTTCCCATTTAATATCTTGATTAGCTAGAAATTGAGGGATTGCACCGTTAACTGCACCAGTATTGAGAATATACGCTACATTAAAATCAACTAGAGATTCATATAAGAACTGATCAATTCGGTCATTACCATTTTGCCCCCAAGAAGCTCTCAATTTTAAGAGACTCAAAAAGCTTATTTTCGGAAAGAATGGTTCTTCATTGATCACCCAACTAGCCCCAAAAGAGAAAAAATTCGCCCATTTATTATTGTTACCAAAGTTTGATGAGCCATCTCTTCTTTGTGTTACTGAAAGCGACACTCTATCATTGTAATCATACAATAACCTCGAGAATAAAGAAGATCTAGTCACTCGATTTGCGCCTCCGAAAGAAGTTTGCGTTGAATCAACTCCGAGATCCAAATAGATTAAGTTCGGGTTTTTTGTATTAATTCCTTGACCACCTCCACCAAGGTTTTCGAATCTATTATCTAGAAGTGTAGTTCCTACTAAAAAGTTAAAATTATGTGGACCAATCCTCTTACTATAATTTGCAGTATTCTCCAATTGGAATACAGAACTCTTTTGGATTTGCTTACTAACAGATGTTGCTGCTGTATTATTAAAAGTTTCTGTTAGATAATATATATCTCTAAAAGAACTAAAATCAAGGTAGTTTAAATCAAGCCCTACCGACGTTTTTATTTGTAAACCCTTTATCGGCTCCATTTGAGCAAATATGCTTCCCAGAACTTGATCTTTTGTAACCACTTGATTTTGTAGTTCCAGTCTAGCTAATGGGTTAACAACTTCACCGCCCACATTTTCTGAAATAGCATAATATTGACCATTCGAATTTCTAAGTACCGGATTGTTCGAATACGGAGGTAATAAGAGGTTATCCGCATCAGTCTCATATGTGGACGTCAGAGGATCTAAATTCAAAGCACTACTGTAGGCACCATTAAATGATCCGTTGCTCGTAACGCCTCTCGTTTGAAGATGCGTGTAGGAAAGCATATTTCCAAAAGTAAAAACATCATTCAGCTGAGTTCTTGTATTTAGCCTGGCAGTGTACCTTTCAAATTTTGACTTGTCTCCTCCGATAATACCTTCTTGGTTAAAATACGAAACACTCGCAGCGTAATTAGATTTTTCACTTCCACCGTCTATTCCTATGTAATGACTCTCAATGGGTGCATTATCCGTAAACAAAGCTTCTTGCCAGTCTGTATTATTTGCAGCGACCATGTTTGGATCGAAATCAACTCCTTCTAGGCTTCTTGCTCCTGCCGCTGACATTAATTCGATATACTCATTTGAATTTAATAAGTCTACTTTCTTTGCAGCGTTTTGAACACCGACAAATCCTGTATAATTAGCAGTCAATTTACCTTTTGACCCAGTTTTCGTAGTGATTAAAACAACTCCATTGGCCGCTCTTGCACCGTATATGGAAGTAGAAGCTGCATCTTTCAACACTTCCATTGACTTGATATCAGAAGGATTTAAGTTATCAATACTATTGACTGCAATACCATCCACCAATATTAAAGGGCCCGAATCACCATCAGTACCAATACCACGTATTCTTATTGCTGGCGCCTCGCCCGGTTGCCCTGATTGATTCAATACTTGAACGCCAGCTGCTCGACCTTGCAGTGCCTGATCCACCCTAACAACAGGTAAGGATGTTATCTCCTTTGCCGAGATACTTTCGATAGCACCTGTTACTACCTTTTTCTTTTGGGTACCGTAACCGATTACTACGATTTCTTCTAGTGCAGTCACGTTTAAGTCTAACTGAACATCGATGATCGATTGATTTCCAATCTCAATCTCCACGGGAGTATATCCTATAAATGAGTAAGTAAGAATATCGGTTGGTTTTATCCCTGATAATCTATAGTTGCCGTCAAAGTCCGTGACTGTGCCATTAGACCCTGAGCCTTTCACCAAAATGGTCGCTCCGGGAATTGTTTCTCCAGTCTCATAGTCGCTAACTGTTCCTGAAACTGATCCTTTTTCTTGTGAATAGGATACCATGGAGCAGAGTCCAAAAAATAATGTGAGTAAAATTTTGTTCTTCATATTCGTTTTTAATAAAAATTATTGGATCCGCCGTTTATTCAGGTTGAAAGACTCTGACATAATCAACTACCATATATTGAGGAAGTACAGAAGAAACTGTTGGGTTTCCTGGCCAATTACCACCAACAGCTATATTGAAGATAAAAAAGAATTTTTGCTGAAATTCAGCTCTTGATGTTGCATTTAGCGCAAACGTGCTATACTTAACATCGTCAACAAACCACTCGATTTGATTCTCAGTCCATACAATGGAAAATACATGAAAGTTATCATTAAATATACCGCTACTTAGCTGATAACCGTTTCCAATAAACTGGTAGTTGTTCTCCCCGTTTTGGAAATGGACAGTTCCATGTACTTCATTATCACGGCCTGCACCACCTATAAGTTCGACAATATCAATTTCACCACATCTCGGCCAACTAACTTCATCAATATTTTCACCTAACATCCATAAAGCTGGCCACAAGCCTTGACCGTAAGGAAGGGATGCTCGAATATCAACACGACCATATTTAAAGGATTGTAATCCTTTTGTAATCATTCGCGCCGAGGTATAAAATTTTCCACCCTTACTTTCTTTTTTGGCTTCTATAACAAGGTTTCCATCTACTATGGAAGCATTTTCTTCGGTATAATATTGTAGTTCGACGTTACCCCAACCGCAGAGGTTAGGACAACCATCTCCAATCTCAAATTTCCAATCATTTCTATTGATAGCAGACCCATTAAACTCATCACTCCATGACAAAATCATATTGTCATACGCTTCTGGTGTGCTGTATCCAGTAGTAGGAATATTCAACACCCCTGCCGAATTGTTATCCTCATCATCCGTTTTAATCGTGATTGCTACTCTGTCGTCGACAATCGTCGCGTTTGCAGCTTGCGAAAATGAAACGAAAAATACTTCATCATCCTCTACGAATTGCTCTCCTCTAATAGTAATTTCTATTATTTTGGTAGTTTCACCTGCCAAAAATATAAGTTGACCATTATCTATGGCTGTGTAGTCTTTATTTGATTCTGCAGTTCCTTCTTCTGTCGAATAATTCAAAATCACCACTTCATTCGTGGGTTTTGACAGAACAACAGGAAGTTCTAAAACAAAATTTAAATTGGTTTCTGTTACCGAAGTATCAGCAACCGCTATCATAGGAGGCATTACTTCAATTTCTTCAGTATTGGTTTCATCACTAGAGCAGGACGAAAGAAAGGCACAAAACGATACGATTAATAAGAATGCAATATCTATTTTCTTCACATTGATTGGTTTAAAGATGAATATTTGGGGTCCCCTAGTGGAGACCCCAAAATATTAAAACTAAAATAAAAGTATGAAGTTTATTCTGCTATTAAAGTATAAGTCCACCAAGCACTACCGTTCTGATCAGCGCTAAAGTCAACCGACACATCCATTGATTTCTCTGAATAAGAAATAATTTCATAAGTAATTGTTCCATCAACCGGTTCTTTTAGTTCTGCTTGAGTTGCTCCTTTGAAGAACCCAATATATGCACCCTTTCCAGTTACAGCAATTTTTGCATTACTTCCAGCCTCTCCGCCAGTAAAAGTATAAGCAAATGAACCACCAGTCCAAGCTTGAAGGTTCTCAGGAACATCTGCGATGTTGTAACATCCATCTGCATCAAATCCTGTCATAGAACCCTCACCGAACATTTGATCACCAATAGCCATAACCATCATGCCATCAGTTCCGAATGTAAATGAATCGTCAAAAATGCAATCTTTTCCTTCATTCCATGCAGCATCACTCGCAAACCAGTTACCTGCGCCCGCTTCGTTCTCACCAACTCTGATGCTCTCTAATTTCCAAGCTTTGCTTTGTATGTCAGCAGCTGTGATGACAACATCACAATTTGAAGGAGAATTCCAGCAGAAAGGTCCTTGCGTTTGATCAACAGTTCCAGTGGAAAGTAATCTGTTGGTAAATCCATCTTTAGTGATAGTACCTTCAGTGCCTTCAACAAACTCTTCTTGAACAGCCCAGTCATCTAAAGTGAATTTATATTCGTGCTCTCCAACAGCTATTTCCGCAGTGCCTTCGTATACTTTATCCCCGTTTTCATCAGATAAAGGAAAACCGTTTCCAGACCAGCCATTGAAAGAACCACTAACATAAACCGTAGTATATGCCTCTGGGTATTCCGCCATGTTCACTTGAAAATTAACATTTACACTTTCGACAGCAGCACACTCACCCGTAACTACCTGACTAGCACTATTATCATAACTTACTAAGGTAAATGACCAGTATCCACCAGCATCAACTAATTCAGTTTCTAATACCAATGTATCCACTTCGCTATCGATCGCCTTAACTACTTTATAAGTAACAGACGCTTGAGGTTTGTCGAACTCAGCAGAAGTACCCACTTTTGTTAATCCTATAAACCCACCAATAATCGTCATTGTCGCTGAGGCAGGGTCGTAAGTGTAATCATGTGTACCATTTGCCCAACCAGACAAATCTTGACCAGAGTTACCTACATAATTAGCAGGATCAGTTGCATCAAAACAACCAACTAACTCGTCAGCCCAAACACCACCTTCTCCCCAGAAGTCACCATTATTATCAAAAGTGAATGTTCCATCTGTGTTGAAAGTCCATGTATCATCCATAAGACATTCTCTAACACATAATTCCTCAGCAAGTCCCAAAGCCCACCAAATTTGCGATCTGTCATTAGGACCAACTTCTATTGGATAAGACCCAGTAGTTACATCACCAACCAATTGCCAAGATTTTCCTGCTGAGCCAGTTAAAATTCCAGACGCTGCGTTAGGATCAGTTACATTCAAAGTATTTTCTCTTTCAGTAGATTCTCCCGCATCGTTTGTCGCTGTTAACTTCACAGTATAAGTACCTTGCTCAGCATATGCATAAGTAGGATCAGTATCTGTGCTCGTGCCAGTATCATCGCCAAAATCCCAAGCATAACTTGTAGCATTTTGAGAGAAGTTGGTAAATGCAACTTCTAAAAAATTTGTTTCGCTTACTGCGAACTGAAAACTTGCTACAGGAGCATCTCCTGTATTTGGAGTCGGGTCTTCAGTCTCTTCGTCACAACTTATAAAAGTCGCTGCGATTAAAACGAGACTGAATAGTCCCACCATTCGTAAATGGTCAATTGCTTTCTTCTTCATATCAATTACTTTTTTGGTTAGAATCATGAGAAACTTACTTTCTCTTTATTATTACGCTACAATGTAAGCTATTCGGAACAACTTAATTGTAATTACTTATTCATCAAGTATACATCAGTCACTTTCAATGACTTTCTCATTACTACATCAGTCAGTCCAATAAAATATGTCTATTTGTCATTTTATCAAGTTTAATGTTCTTTTTATTAACGAATTTAAAAGATTTGAAAAAAAAGACTGCTTTAACTATATTCACTACAATATAAATTTCTTATGAAGATTAGACATTATCTTATTGCTGTAATTGTCACTACATCAAGTGTAGTAGAAGGTCAATCTTTTAAGGGAAGATTAGGCTTACCTATTATTCAAAACTTTAGTACTTCAGACTACTATGGAGGAATCCAAAACTATGACATTTTAGAAGATTATCGTGGGCTTATTTACGTAGCAAATAATCTGGGCATGTTAGAGTACGATGGTACATCTTGGAAAAAATACTCAACAGATAAAACAACCAAGGTGAGGTCTGTTTACTCTCACCATTCAGGCAAATTATTTGTCGGGGCACAAAATGAAATTGGTTTTTTCTTCCCTAATAAAAAAGGGACTTTTGATTTTCATTCTTTAAACCATTTGATTCCAAAAGAACATTTAAATTTTGACGACATCTGGAAAATATACCCATATAAAAACGGTTGTGTGTTTGCTAGCTTGAACAAAATATTTTTATATAACGAGAATCAAATAAACGTAATTCCATTAGATAACTCGCCAGGATTTATCTTCTTATTGGACGAAACTATTGTCACGCAATTTTACAATGTAGGACTCAGTCGATTAACCGATCACACCTGGGGTCCCATGCCTTACTCCGGTTTCTTTAAAGAAAAACAAGTCTCTTCAATATTTAAATTATCGAATGATATAACTGTAGTTTCCACGCGAAATAACGGCTTATATTCAATAAATCAAGGGGTAATAGTACCCTGGGCGACAGGATTGTTGGAAAAATTTAAAAGAGATAAAATAAACACTTGTCTACGTCTCTCCACTGGTGATGTGGCTATCGGCACAAATGCTGGTGGTCTTTATATTGTTAATTCCAATGGGGAACTCATTAAACATTTCACAAAAGGTCGAGGACTAATGAATCGATCTGTACTGGCCATTCACGAAGACAGTTTTGGTAATATTTGGGCAGGTCTTAATAATGGAATTTCTAAAATCGAGTGGAATTCACCATTTAGTTTTATTAATGAAGAAGTTGGACTTCAAGGAACTGGATATGTTGCTCATCTAAACGATAAAACGATTTATTATGGTACTAACAATGGCCTGTTCAAATCGAAAACCACTTTGGACTCAGCACCGAATAGCATTGAAAAAATTTATGGTATCGAAGGCCAAGTATATAATATTCAAAGTGTCTCAGGCACAAACTTTGTAGCGGCACATAATGGTGCCTATGTTTTAGAGAATGACAAAATTGTTAATATTAACAATGACACAGGTTGGTGGACCTTTATTTCCACTGAGGACCCAAACATCATCATCGGTGGGGCTTACAATGGATTATATCTATTGAAGAAAAACGAGGGGAATTGGGATATAGTGAAAAAATATAAAGGGTTTGATCAATCCTCACGAGTAATGGCGTTTGACCAAAACAAAAGGTTATGGATGACTCACGGCTATAAGGGCGTATTTGGATTTGACTTTTCGAGTGACTACCTAGAAATTAAAAAAACCGAGTTTTATGGTCAAGAAAGTGGATTTCCATCAAATATTCTTATTAATGTTTTTGTGATTGACAATAATTTAGTTTTTGCCGCAGAACGAGATATCTATTCATATAATACCGAGAAAAACCTATTCAAACTCGACAGTACTTACCAAAACGTATTCGGTGTTGGCGATCATGTTCGAGAACTTCAAGAAGATTCATTCAATAACGTTTATTTCACGAGTGTATCCCAGACTGGGATTATAAAAAAAGATCAATGGGGTAAATTCACGCTTCAAAGTGATATTTTTAACAAAATTCATGCATACCTTAATGATGATTTAGAAAACATCTCCATCATTGACAAAGACAATATATTATTTGCGACGCAAGATGGATTTGCTCATTACAATAATGATAATTCTAGTTACACCTCAAAGCCCTACAACCTTCTTTTTCGATCTGTAAAACTTAATGATGCCGATACTGTTTTATTTGGAGGAAATTTTACTCATGATGGAAAAATAGTTCCTTCTCAGCCCGAGTACTCGATCCCTCAAATACAATTCCAAAATAATTCTATCCATTTTGCTTATGCCGCCGTAACCTATGATCAAATTAAATCTTCTTATCGATATTGGCTTGAAGGTTTCGATGATGAATGGTCCATGTGGTCCGACAAATCATCTAAAGAATACACTAATCTACCTGAAGGGGATTATATGTTTCATATTGAAGCCATGGATGTCTTTAAAACTCAATCTGGAATAAAGACCTTCGCTTTCAAAATACTTCCGCCTTGGTATAGAAGTAAATATGCCTACGTTTTTTATTTTATTTTGGCTTTAGCATTCATTTATTCTAGCTATAAACTCAATAAGAAAAAATATATCCTTGAGAAAAATTCACTAATAGATCGCCAAAAACAGGAACTAGAACAAAAAGACAATAAATTAAAAGAAGTAGCTGAGCAAAGTCAATCTGAAATTCAAAAACTAAGAACGGAGAAGTTGAAGAGTGAAATAAGTCATAAGAATAAAGAATTGGCAACCTCTACCATGCATTTGATAGATAAAAATGAATTTATTAATAGCATAAAAACACATATTAATGATATTCTTAAAGGCGCGGATGGTAAGGGTTTAAAAACTGACCTCAACAGAATAGTCAAGGATATAGATCGAAACATCAATGCTGACGAAGACTGGCAACAGTTTGAAATGCATTTCGATCAAGTTCATGGAGACTTTCTAAAGCGTATACAAGCCGATTACTCAAAAATCACACCACAAGAAACTAAGCTCTGTGCTTACCTAAGGATAAATATGAGCACAAAAGAAATTGCCAATCTTCTGAAAATATCAGTTCGAGGAGTTGAGATTGCTCGATATAGGTTAAGAAAAAAGTTGGACTTGGATAAAGGAATAAATCTCAATGATTTTATGATGAAGTACTGATATAAACTCTTTTTTCAACCATTACGATTATCATACACTTTAATTTTACTCATGGAAAAGTTCAAATTAAAACAAGGTGAAGACTTTATCGAATTAAATAACCTTCTTAAAATACTAGGATGGGTATCTACGGGAGGTCAGGCCAAGCAAGCAATCTCTGAAGGTCTTGTTGAAGTAAACAAGAAGGTAGACACGAGAAAGAGGATGAAGCTTCGCAGTGGTGATCAAATACTCTTTGAAGAAAATTCAGCGGAAATTCTGTGACTAAAACCATCAGCATTATTGGATGTGGGTGGCTTGGATTACCACTAGCAAAATCACTCGTAGAAAATAACATGACAGTAAAAGGCAGTACAACTTCTGCTGTAAAATTGGCGCTCCTCAAAAATAATGGCATAAACCCCTACTTAATCAAGTTAAACCCAACGCAAGACGATGTATCTGACTTCTTTAAATGCGATATAATTGTTATTAATATCCCTCCAAGAAATCAACAAGAGGATGATTATTTTCATGAAAAGCAACTCTTGTATTTAAAGCAAGAAGCCATCAAATCTGGTATCAAAAACATTATATTCATATCCTCCACCTCAGTATATCCAAATTCAAACAGTATTGTTACGGAGATAGATGCGACTTATGAAGCGAAAAGTCGAGCTGGAATATCACTTTTGAAAATGGAAGATATATTTAGAAACGACACTAATTTCTCATCGACAATAATCCGATTTGCAGGATTAATTGGCCCTGAAAGACATCCTGGTAGGTTTTTCTCAAACGACCGACCCAACAAGGGAGGAACGCTCCCTGTTAACTTGGTCCACCTTGATGATTGCATAAACGTAATTGAGAAAATCATAGAGGAGGATATTTGGAATGAAACTTTTCAAGTAGCGACACCTGACCACCCACTTAAAAAAGACTTTTATTCGCTAGCGGCAGATAAGCTAGGTAGGCCATTGCCTCAATTTATTGAAGAGCCTCCCCTTGGATTTAAAATTGTTAATTCTGATTGGTTAATTGCTCGGACTGGGTATAAGTTTAAATATCAGCGCTTGGTCGACTGTCTATAGTTTTTTATTGTTTTGTAGGTAAAAAAATAAGTTCTGGAGAAAGAATAACTAACCATAAGAAACTGTTTTTTGACAACAAGGAAAGTGAACAATTCAAGCGATGTATTTTTGATATAGCAAAAGTGATTTCTCTTTTTGGGATAATAGAGGACTATAAAACACGTATACATTCAGTACCGTTATAGCTTTTAATTACTTCATCGTTAAAACAAAAATTAAGTGAGTGATACATGAAACATCTTTAACCCATTTAATTTTAGTGTTTTCTTCTCTCATTCCTAGGTTTATTTTACCAAAAAAGAGATTTTGAACACTACGGGAATATTCAGATAAATAACCCAGAATTTGCTCGCTTAGTTGCCTGCAGAGATCGAAAAACTTAAGTTAGCGTTGGATAGATACTAGACTCCAAAGAACAGTTACTCTATCTCCACTCCCATCGTCAAAAGATAAAATTGACCGAAGAAATCTTAAAATTAAAGCTAGGGGTCCATTTACCATATATCACCCTGTGTGTAATGCAGCGGTAGATTTATTACCATTTGGTCAGATCAAGGAAGACGATACAATGTCTTTTAATGATCGAGCAGTGAATCTTCATGCTTATTTGGGATTTGAAGAAGTACATTATCTTCTATGGAAATAATCATAGAAGATAAAGTGGTTTGAATACCTTCCTTGCCGAGCATTGTATTGTTGAAATTAATATCATGGAGCAATCGTCCAGAGTCAAGAGATAATGACCTTTATGATATACTAAAGATTATTGAGAGCTACTATGAGTATGAAGCGGATGCAATTATGGAACGCCACTTTGATTTATTCGATAAAGAACCTTTCGATCAACTAATGATTGCTGCCAGTGTTTTAGGTAGGGATACTAAGCAATACATTCAAAAATCAGAGGAACTTA
>JBLIIJ010000088.1:0-16640 GCA_047635055.1 Cyclobacteriaceae bacterium
GGTGCGGTCCAAGGGGAGCTGAGGATTTTGAAACCCTCACTAGACTTATCCATTGCACCTTTAATCATTGGAATAAGATCTTCTCTGTCTTCGTCAATTGAAAAGTGTTCTAATTTGTCATCACCAGCTATCGGTGCGTACGAATAGTTTGACAAAGAGAAGTCACAAGAATTCATATGGGTTCTTGTAAGAGAATATTTAGCACCACTGTCACCAAAATAAGCTTCTAAAATACTTTCTCTGTTTTCTTCGCTTAACTTATTAAGAAGAGACGCAGAAGCCTCAGTAAATGAACCACCAAACCCAGTTATTTTCTGAAATTTTTGTTCTGGAATGATATCTAATTGGATAGCCTCTTTACCAGTGTTAAATGTTGTCAGGCTTGTCATTTTATTCCCATTTGCAGAGGTTTCAATGACCTTCAAGTCGAGATTATCCATAGTTGCGTTACAGCTAAATATTATAAGCACGAGGCTCACTAGTATGATGATTGTATTGGTTTTTTTCATAGCATCATTTTTTGGAAATAGGGGTTGTTTTTTACTATCAATGAACTTGCATATGCCCAGATTTAGAAGGGGGAACTAGCACATCCTTCATCAAATCTTTTTTACTGCCATTGTATGTTTTGGTGATTTTATTACCATTTCTTGTCAACCCATTAAACACACCTTGATCAACTAAATCCCAAAGAGGATACTTTGCTTTTCCATCTATCGTAAACAAACCAAAGTAATTCTCTGAGCCTAAATGGTTGTTGGCGTCTTTCCATTTTTCGTTGAAGGCTTCAAAATAGAAACATGATATTCCCGCTTCTTTAGTCCATTCTCTCAACAAGTCGTAGAAACGTCCTTGCTTATACTCGTCCGTAGCTCTAGAACCTTCTGGTCCATAATGACCATTTGATACTGTTGCCCAACCAGTTTCTCCAATATGTATAGTTTTGTCTATGCCTAAACTTGACATGTAGTTCGATACAGAGTCGTAATGAGACTGGGTAAACTCCAATGCTCTCTGCATCGAAGCATTAATCTTATCAATGTATTCAATATCTTCTTCCTCTTCTGGAACATACCAAAAATCAGGATTATAGTGGGAATTGTGATATGGATAACTATGTATGGATACATAATCGACTGCATTCATCAATTTTGCTAAATCTTCTGTATGGTACTCAGCATCAGCACCTCCCCAAGAGGCAAAATCATCCGATGATGTGATCCATAAGTCTTCAGATAGCTCTCCTGATTTCTTTAGGTTTTGAAGGTGATTAACCCATTTCAATATTATCGAAGGCTGAACAAAATAACTTTCTGCCCATTTCACCATTGCTTCATTGCCTACAGCGATAATTTTGACGATTTCAGGATATTTTTTTGCTAGTGCGACAGCTCTGCCAATTTCACCTTTATTTTGCGCACTTTCCACATTATGATCTGGCGCTAATTCTGTCCATGCATTTTTACAGTCGATCCACGCACCTAGCATAATGTACATTTCGAAATCCGAATTCGCCGTTTTTAATTCACTTATCGCCTGCAGGAGGTTTGGAACCATTTGCAATTGCACATTGTAAGTTCTAAGTACACGAACACCCATGGCGTGCAAGATTTTCATATCCTCTTTCAATTCGTCAATCGTAGGTTGTATATCACGTGTTTTTTCGCGATATCCACCATATGAAATGGCCAAATAGTCAGGGTTTCCTAATATATCTTTTGCAGTCACTTTAATTTCGTTAGTTGAATGAATTGCTTGTTTGTTATTGCTGGTTTGGTTGCAAGCGCCGAGACCAGATAAAAGAATAATTATAAATATTTTATTGAGGTAGTGCATCATAAATAGGGTTAGTTTATCGCTTCTATTTCTTCTATTTTTTGAAACTCTCTAGTAGAGTATGTCAGGCCATATCCAAACGGGAACAATGGTGTTATAGAGTTATCCCAATAATTAGGACCATATTTTTCGTCATAATCTCTTATTGATGATGGCCAAGAATGGGGCAATTTTCCAACAAAATTATAGTCTCCAAAAAGGACTTCAGCTATGCCGTCACCTTCTGACCCTGGCAGCCATGCGGCAATAAATGCCTTAGATTGGTTAATTTGATAAGTAGTGACCAGTGGTCTACCACTGATGAGTATTGTAATAATGTCAATACCTTTATCTGCGTAGTTCTGAATTAATAGTTGATGGCTGTCAGTTAATTCATGCTGATATGCATCCACTTCACCGCCAATATCTCCAAAGAATTCAGCGTAAGGTGTCTCCCCTACAACGATGATAGCTAGCTCAACTTGGTCATCAATTACTTCACCCTTTGGATCAAAGACTATTTCCCCTAAAAAATTCTTCTCGACACCTTCAAGGATAGTAGTTGCTCCCTCATAATTCTCTTTAGTCCCTTGCCAATGGATGGTCCAACCCCCGGACTGTAAGCCAGCGCTACTGGCAAAATCACCGACAACAGCGATTTTCTTAACCTTTTTATTTATTGGCAAAATAGTATTTTCATTTTTAAGTAATACCAGAGATTCTCGCACCGCTTGTCTAGCGACATCTCTATGTTTTTGAATGCCAATCTGGTTGATCAATTTCTTATCGGGAAAAGGATTGTCAAAAAGACCAAGCCTAAACTTCTGTCTTAAAATTCTTTTCACAGCATCATCGATACGACTTATTGGTACGAAATCTTCTTTGACGGCCTTATATAAATCCATCTGAAAATCATCTAAACCACCATCTACGGCCATGACCATATCTATTCCCGCATTTATTACATCAGCTTCTCCGAAACGAGCGTAACCTTTCCAATCAGAAACCACAATACCGTCAAAGTTCAGCGTACCCTTGAGCGTATCAGTTATGAGCGCTTTGTGGGCATGCATGGAGATATCATTCACTGTATTAAAGCTTGCCATCACTGCACCTACGCCGGCTTTTACAGCTGCTTCGTAAGGAGGAAGTAAAAATTCATTTATTTCTTCCATAGAAAGCGTTGTGCTGCCACCTTCTACGCCAAAATCAGTAGACCCATCACCAATAAAATGCTTCGCTGTGGCCATCACTGTCTTAGTATCTCGCAAGTTTCCTTGATGACCTAATACAGAAGCTTCACTAAGCTTGGTTGTTAAATTAGTATCCTCCGAAAAGGCTTCAAAAACGCGACCCCATTTTTCATTGTATGGAATAGCAATACAAGGTGAAAAAACCCAAGAAAACCCAGTTGCTTGGGATTCTAGGGCGGTGATTTCCGCAATTCTCTTTACCAATTGCGCATTTCTGCTAGCTCCTAATCCTATGTTATGAGGGAATATAGTCGCACCTTCAAAGGTATTTTGTCCATGAATAGCATCCACGGCAAACAAAAGAGGAATTCCCAAACGAGTAGAAAGAGCCTGCTTCTGCAATGCAATAAACTTGTCTTGCCAATCCTCTGCGCTTTTCCCAGGTAATGGACCTTCCGTATGTATGACTGAACCAACAAACCTTAGATAGATATCTTGTTTGGCATTTTCATCAAAATGTCGAATTTGACTCATCTGCCCAATCTTTTCATCAAGCGTCATAAGGTTTAACAAAGAGTCGACCTTTTGTTCAATGTTCAAGCCAGCGTCTAGTTCACTATTCATTTTTTTTTCATTGCATGCGGAAAAGTTATAAAAGCAGAAAAATGCGATTACAATATGACGTTTATAGACACACATTTTTATCTCAAATCGGAGGCTATTATTGAAACGATTATTTTAGTTATATCCCCTGTCCTTCTAAAAATCTTATTACTTGTCTCTCGATCTAAGATCAGGCTGTCATTAGCTATTTGTGTTCCATCATTAAAAAAGACCTCAGTCGATCTTTTATCTTTTAATTGATAGATCATAGGAATTTGACAATAACTAAAGCACAGAGAATTTGCCTCCAAATCAATGGATAATATGCTCGCAGAGATATCTACAAAGTCTATCGTTTCTTTTTCCGTTAAGAATTCATTTTTCCTCAATAGGCAAGGGTTGAATTTAAGACTTCCATTTTCTACAAAAACGCCGAGCTCACCAAACCTACAAAGTATGTCCTCCTTCACTTGACCAGTCATTCCTGGTTGTTGCGCGCCTTTTCCGGCTGGAGTATGGGAATAAGGGTCTGTTGGAAATGCACCATAAAGTGCTGGTGATTTATGAATTCCAATACTCTGATTTATCTCGTAATAATGCTCTAAAAGACGACCTACGGTTGCTTCACTTGCTTTTTCATCTATTGCTTTTAGGCAGCATTCCTGAACAGCAAGTTGTAGTTTGGAGACCATATGCCAATAAATTGAGCCTAGACCTTCATAGCCAAAGAATGTTCCAGAACGGCCGGTAAAAGCTTTATGGTTAAAAACCTCTTCGAAAACCGCTAATGCATCATCAGTTTCACTTTCAACCAAAGGATGATATTTTTCATTCAATGACTTTAAAGCATTGCTTAAATCATTGGCATTTTTAAAATTATCATTAAAATGAAATTCCCCATCAACATCTTTAATGATGATTTGATGGTTTCCATCTTCTACAAGCGCGCCAAAAAGTGTGGAGTTAGCTATCGCTTCTTTTGGAACCGTATTTTTCTCAGTGAATCCTGGCAGATCTTTATTGGGGTATAGCAAATAGCTATATTGATCTGGACGGAATAATTTACTCGACTTTAATGCATCTAACACATTTAAAGCATCGTCTGATGATAAGTATCCAGAGCTCAAGACGCCAACTTGACCTTCTAACATTTCACTCAAATAAGAGATCTTAATTTTCTCATCTCCACTGACTGTCATTAAGTTGTAGGCATGAAAAAGATTATCAGCTCTCTTGTTCTGTCTAATAGAATGTTCCAAAAATAGATTAGAAACTCGCGTAAAGATCCTTAATTCATCAAGACTGATACTTGTTTTGTTTCCACTAAAGTGGTGCTTATATATTTTCTCTCTGTATTGACTGCCTGCTCTCCCAAGACGGTCAAGAATAGTTCTTCTATCCTCATCGCTAAGTGACGCTTGGAGCTTGTGCTCGTTACTCGTGAGCGTTAATAATATAGACTCGAAAAAGCTTTTCAACTCTTCAGAAATCTGCAACTCGGTTTTTGACGTTTTTTCAAATATACTGTCAAAGAATGTCAGAAATCTTCTCAAATAGTACAACGTAACCATGGAGACTCCATTTCCGACGAGGGCATTGTTTGCGTCATTCCATTCAGGCCTTTGTGTATTCATCCAGATGCCTCCTTCAGGAATGAAGTTTGACATTTTGGCTAATGCTGTTGCTAGAATTTTCTCAATAAAATTAACATGATGAATGTTTCCATTAACATCTGTGAGCAGTACACTATCTGCACCGAGATCCTTCCAGCCCTTTTTGATCTTATGATCAAGGTCATCATCAAAATCAATAGTGTCTTTAGGATTTTTTAGAATATCACTGTAAGGCTTGATTTTGTAAGGAACATTCGCATAAACGAACATGTCATGCTCTATGTAACTGTCCAATTGACCTGAATTATGGCGCTCGGCAAATTCTAGGAATTTTAGTAGGTATATGATTTGATGATCGCCCCAATAGCCGATATAAGACCAAGGATCATCAGGCTCGATTGTTTCCCAATCAATCCCATTTTTCGTAACTCTATAAGGGTTATATCCATCGAAAGTAGAGGCATTCAGAAATTTGAAAATCATCCCATCAGTGAACTCAGGGTAGGAGTGTGCCAATGCTTCCCAGTTTTGGAAAATATCACGCCAATTTCCTTCGTAATCCAAGACTTTGGAGCCGTCGTGTTCGTTTTGAGTATTAATGGAAAAATTATTCCAGGGTCTACTCGGATCACCATGACGTCTACTGAATTTAAGAGGAAGGTATTCCAAACTTAATCTTTGGAAATCAATATTTTTATTCTGAAAAACGATTTCTTTTAGTTCACTCACTGAAAAATCATCAGGAAGTGTATTGAGTTGTGATTTGACAGAGGTCAATACATTTTTATTGAGTTTTGATAAATACTCAACAAAATCAACTTTTTCAATAGTGTAATTATTATCAAAAACCCCACCTCTCATGATATTGAAAAGTGAATTGGCGAAATGGCGCGTATCTCGAAGTTTATCTGCCGTTAACTGAAGCCCGTCTGATCCGGCGTTCAGTGAAATTAGATTTCGTGTGCCTAAGTCAATATCCTCCGAAATTTCTGTAAGGAGATCTTTATTATTTAATATTTTTTGCGAAAGCGAAGCAATAGATGCATGATTTTGATTGATATCAGTGACGATTGACCAATTGGTTTCCTCTCCGGCAGCTAGTGTTACATCTGTAGAAACAAAATACGCACCTTTTTCTGCTTTGACATCATTCTCTTGGACAGGTTTTTGACCTTGTCTAAACTGCTCCAGCTGTAAAGAGGAGACTAAGTATTGAGGATTGTCAATCCCCATAGACCAAGCGATATTAGCTTTCAATGCCTCACTCGGTTCTGCTTTATCGACAATGACTGCACTAAGGGCAAAAATACCGAGACCGACATTTTCTTTTAATTCATTTCTCTTATAAGCGTCGACGAGATTACTTCTTTGGTTTTGAAGTTGGCTGCCTACGTAATACGGGAGTATATTCTGAATGCCATCTACGAAGGAGATATCAGCAGGCGCTTCATTTCCATTAATCAATGTGCCTTTTTTAATAAAACCAAATTTATTGCTTGAATTCCATTGGTACCTAAAAGTGAGCTTTAAATCATGATTGATTTCTTCAAACATGACTTTGTTGCCGTAGATGTTTTTATATAGATTCCTTGTAATGCTATATAAACATGAAAAGCGCTCAGAAAATGGTTCCCAAATATGAGTTATATCGTCTTTTTTCACTTGAAATATAGACTTACTTCCAGTGTTTTCTACTGATTCAATGATTTTGTCGTCGGTATAATAAGGGAAAAGCGCGTTTTCAGAATCCTTTCGACCTGCACTTAAACCTCCATTACTACCAATAAACATCCAGTGATTAGCATCACTGACGATGCTCATGAAAAAAGTTCTCATGGCATTCACATCGGAGATCTGTTGAAATTGCTCTCCATCTATGGTTACCCTATTCAAAATTGGTTCGTTCACTTTTATAGATTGGTTCATTAGATTGACTATTCTTTCTTTTCTAGGATTTACTTGGTCAGTAGGTTTTCCACCTCTTCTAAGGTCTTTCCTTTTGTTTCGATTATATATTTTTTAACAAACACGACGGCTATCATTGACATACCGGCGTAGATAGCAAAGGTAGTCGTAGGACCTAAATTTGATAGCTCCCAAGGGAATATTTGTGTCACAGCGAAGCTTACGAGTGAGTTGAAAAAACCTACGACTGATATGGCTATTGCCTTAATTTTTGAAGGGAATATTTCTGAAATTAGGGTCCACATTACTGGCCCTAAAGAGATCGCAAATGCCGCGACATATAACAGTATCGCCAGTAATACTTGGGTAGAGCTGATATTGATAAAATTGGTGATTTGATTTCTTTTGAAATCAGTAAGCTGTGATGGCGTGAGCTTATTTTCAAGCTTTTCAAAGACCTCAGACTGGCTCTGTATAGTTGTGCCTTCAAATTCGATTAAAGCTATTTTTATATTTTTGTCGGATACTTTATCAATGGCTTCTTTGCTAAAATCATAGGTGGCATTGTAAAATGCCAATGCTGCCATTATGAGTGCAACAGTCATCAAAGATGTTCCAATCAACAACAATGGCTTTCGTCCCAATCTATCAATAAGCCAAATGGCTATTAAGGTGACAACAAGATTTGTCAAGCCTACAACGATAGCCTGAAGAAAAGAGGCGTCTGTATCGCCTCCTGCCTGTTCGAATATGGTAGGTGCGTAGTAGAAAATAGCGTTAATGCCAGTTATTTGTTGAAAAAAGGCGATTCCCAAAGCAATAATCATTATTGTTGAATACTTGCTTTTAAATAGGTCTGAAAACTGACCTTTAGTTTCTTGTTTCTCTTGACCTCTTCGTATCTCAGAGAGGGTAAGCGTGGCATATTCTTCCCCACCAATTTTCTCTAATATTTTTCGCGCGGCATCAATTTTATTGACTTGCAGTATTAACCATCTTGGGCTTTTAGGCACTGTAAATAAGGAAAGAAAGTAAATGATGGCTGGTATGGCTTCAACGCCTAACATCCATCTCCAACTTTCTGCTCCAGAATCTTTTAAAAAATAATTAGAAAAATAAGCGGCAGAAATACCAATGACTATGTTTAATTGATTGAAAGAAACGAGCGTTCCTCTTAGTTTTGGGGGTGCGATTTCAGCGATATATATTGGAGCAATTAAAATAGCTCCTCCAATACCAATACCACCAATAATTCGCGCAATAATAAACTCGGTATAGCCTGTCGCGAGTGCAGACCATGTAGCGGAAATAGAAAAAAGCGCTGCAATAACAATTAAAGAATGTTTTCTTCCAAATTTGTCTGCAAGCCAACCAGCCAATAGATTACCTCCCATTGCTCCGAAGATGACACAACCTACGGCGAAACCTAACATTGCATCAGACATTTCAAAATAGGCGGTTATACCTTTTACAGCACCCGAGATTACGGCACTGTCAAATCCCAATAGAAATCCACCAAGTGCTACAATTAGACTTATGAGTATGGTATATGAGAGGTTAGTTTGAGAGGTTTTTTCAATCATGATGGGGGATTGATTTTTATAAATTCTTTTTTAACTGAACAATTTGATTCATTGTAGAGTAGGGTAGCTGTATGTGAGTCCATTAGAAACATTGGGTTAGTGGGCTTATCAAAAAAAACCATAGCTTTTCAATACAAATGATTGCTAATAAAAAATCGTAATTGAATACATGAAAAATGGTTAATCTTTTATTATTGGTGAAAGTAAAAAAATAATTTTTATGAATTTCACTAAATTTAAACCTTTTCGATTTTTAAGAGGGTCTTAACCAAGCCTATTTTTTAATTTTTTGATTAAAAGTTAAAACTATTTATTTAATCGAAAAATGTCTTTTGCAAGACTTAAAAAACATTAAGGTGTCATAAATAAAAGGTCAGGCAATTTATCATTGCCCAACCTTTTAGTATATGTTAATTAGCTTTTTCTAAGCTTTATTTAATGACCACATTATCTACATTAAGTTTGGCTGAACTATTAACTATTTCGATTAGAAAAGATAAGCCACCTTCCACTTGATTTGCATTACCAGGGGTAGTAAAGGTATATGACTTTGCTTCCCATGATGTTGCTAAAGAAGTTATATTGTCCACCAATACGTGCTGCGTTGCACCGACATTTCCACCATCAACACCTTCGGAAAATGTAAATATTTTTACAACTCCACCTTCACCGAATGCTCCGTCAGCTATTATGTCAAAAGAAACTGTATAAGTAGTGTTAGGTTGAAGCGTACCAGCTGCAAATCTTTCTTGCTTTAAACCAACAGCCACATTAGGTGATCCCTGAAGTTCTGCCGAATTGCTACCACCATTGTTATTTGTAGTAGAAATAGTTGTGCCAGCAAATAATTGCCAACAACTTTCTCCCGCTTCGAAATCACCATTAGATAATAGCTCGCCAGTCGGAGGAGCAGGGCATTCTGTTACAGGATCAGCAGTTCCGTAGAAATAGATATTATCTATCCATAGAGTAGGTGCGTTTCCTGCACCTGCATCATCAATCTTTAGTTGATTTACGCTTGTAAGATCAACTCCTGAAAACTTGCTTAATTCAATATCATAACCAACCCATTTTCCTTGCTCTATAGCCAATGAAAATGCAGTTTCTCCTCCACCTTCTTTGATTACAAAGAAATTAACGGTAGTTGCGTCAGCAGTCCAAACATCAATATGAACATATTTTTTTGTTGAGACATCTTGTGCATCATAAACCGTTCCTTGATAATTTAATACCTCGTACTTCAATGCCATATTGGAAGCAAGATCAACTTCACTCACTTGAGTAGACTGACCCCAATCAGGATTCGTGTTTAGACCAGAAATACCTGTATAAGTATCACTATAAAGAGATATTACATCACTGGCGTCTACAGTAGGAACTGGTGCTCCTGAAGCAGGCTCACTTCCACCACCGCCACCGCCACCACCTGTGCCGTAGAAGTAAAAATTATCGATAAATAATGTTGGAGAGTTTCCAGCTCCTGCATCATCTATTTTAAATTGATTTACGCTTGTAAGATCAACACCTGTAAATTCAGATAAGGCTATATCATAACTAACCCATTTTCCTGTCTCTACTGCTAATGCAACGCCTGTTTCTGATCCACCTTCTTTAATTACGAAGAAATTAATGGTAGTCGCGTCAGCTGTCCAAAGATCAAGATGAACAAACCCTTTACCTGAGACATCCTGTGCGCTATAAAGCGTTCCTTGATAATTTAGTGCTGCGTATTTCAAAGCCATATTAGAAGCAATATCAACTTCACTCACTTGAGTTCCCTGACCCCAGTCGGGATTTATGTTGACGTCAGCTACCGCTGTATAGCTATCACTATAGATAGATATTACATCGCTAGCGTCTACAGTAGGAACTGGAGCAGCTGCAGTAGGTTCCGTTCCATCTCCTGTGCTTTCAGAAACAATAACCGTTCTAGTCATTTCAACAGCAGCATTGCCAGCAGCATCCGATACATTGTATGCCAATGTATAAGTAGCCACTGTAGCCGCATCTACAGTACCAGTCACAGTGATATTTGCAGAAATATCTCCATCTTTATTGTCAAGGGCAGAAGCTCCTGGGTCAGTAAAACTATCTCCTACAGTAAGCATCATTTCCGCATCTCCCAGTAACGTAATGACAGGTGCTTCTGTGTCCTCAACAACAGTCACCGATACAGTCACCGATCTTGTTACTTCAGTAGCCGCATTTCCAGCAGCATCAGATACATTGTAGGCTAACGTGTAACTACCAGCAAGATTAACATCTACAGTTCCGGTCACAACGACATTTGCAGAAATATCTCCGTCTTCATTGTCAAGAGCAGTTGCTCCTGGATCTGTAAAAGTATCACCTACACCAATCATAATTTCGGCATTACCAACTAAGGTAATTATTGGCGCTGTTGTATCCGGGGTAACAGTAGGTTCTGTTGGATCATCCTCAGTACAGCTCATCATCACAGCAGTAGTAGCCATTAGGGCAACTAAGAATGTGTTTTTCAAAAATTTATTCATCGTTTTCATCATTAATTGTTCATTTATTTAAAGTCAAAATTTTTATTACTTATAAACTCTTACATAGTCTATTAACATAGACTGAGGGAATACAGTTTCGGCATTTGGTGATCCTACAAAAGATCCGCCAACGGCTAGGTTAATCAATAAAAAAAATGGTTTATCAAACACCCATTCTCCCGTAACGTCAGCAGGGGTAATTTGATTGTAAAGCACATCGTCTACATAATAGTTGATGTACTCAGGTCCCCATTCAATACCGAAAACATGAAATCCAGTATCGAACCTGTCATTTGTTAACTGATAACTTTTTGTTATTGCCTCACCTCCAGAATAACCTGGTCCGTGGACACTACCGTGGACGATGGTAGGCTCTTGGCCTCTGTATTCCATAATATCAATTTCACCAGCTCCAGGCCATTCGTTAACGTCGATATCAGCACCAAGCATCCAGAAGGCTGGCCACATACCTTTCCCATAAGGTAGACGCATTCTTGCTTCGAAACGTCCATATTGCTGTTCAAATTTTTGTTTGGTAATAATCCGAGCAGAGGTATAACCTGAACCCTCATAGACTTCTTTTCTTGCAGTCATGATGAGTTGTCCGTCATCTTCACTCACTCGACGAATTTCAATGTTGGTAGAACTGTCTGTGTAATATTGTAACTCATTATTACCCCAGCCATCGACTCCAGTGCCTGTCTCGAATGACCAACGATCTGAATTAGGAGCACCAGTAATATTAAATTCATCAAACCAAACTAACTCATCAAGTGTTGTAACCACTTGATCTTCATCGCCGCAGCTTAGGACTGCAATAGTGCATATAGCAAGGAGTAACGCATTTATTGGTGCATACTTTTTGAACCTGTTGAAAAAGCTTTGTGTATTTTCCATTTTCATTATTGCTTATAGAAATAAATATTGTCGATTATTACGGAACTTCCATTTGACACGAAAATAATTCTTGCCACATTATTTAAGTTAGGAGATCCGCTACCTCCACCACCTGTTGGTTGAGTAAAACTATTGACTGGTATATCTATACCAACCCATGATCCTACCTCTAACTGTGAACCTCCAGTCGAGGCACCTCCTGCAGTATCATCACCAACAACACCAGCACCATTATCAGCGTTATCTGGACCAAAATCTATTAGTTCAACATTCAAAAACGGACTTGTAGATGCACTGATTTGAACATCTAAGTGTAAATGAGTCATAAGCGAGACATCAACAGTGCCATCCCAACCCAGTCCAACAAAGGATAGGTTGTTATACTCAACAACTTGGTTGCCACCGAAATCAATGACCTCTACTTGTACATTCGCATCATTAAATATAGCGAAATTAAGATTGTTCACATTGGTATAGGCATTACTAAATACAGAGATAACATCTCCAGCCTCTCGTTCTGGGGGTGCATCTGCAGCATCAAATTCTCCCATTACATCTACTGTTAATGAACCTTTTGCTTGCACACCAGCAATTTGGGCTGTGACCTTAGCTGTACCAACCCCGAGAATTGAAACTTCTCCTAGTTCATTGACACTGGCAATGGCTGGGTTTGAAGAGTTGAAGTTAAAATAAAAGGGGGAGGGAATAACTGTTTGATTTATACCAGAAGCAAGGTTAAAAGTCTGTGTTATATTGGCAGCATTGAAACTAGCATTTAGAAATGTCTCCTCGACTCTATCCTCTCCTGAAAAAATGGCAGGTCTGGACTGAGCAATGGTTCCTAACTTTTCAAATTTTAGCTCATCAACCCAAAACGTATAACCTACCTCTTCGCCGGGAGCACCTATTCCTCCAGCAGCAAACTGGAACATTCCTCTTTCTTCAACTAATAATGATGGATCAGGTATTGGAATGGTATATTTCCTCCATTGGGTGGTCAAGTCAACAAGTGGCAGTACTACGCGAAGAACATCTCCATTAAAATCTTGTCCAAATCCAAATTCATTTACGGTAACAGCTTGAGACGCTTTTGCCCAAAATGTTAAAGCATCGAATCCAGTTAAGTTTCGACCAGAACCATCAACCCTGAATATGGCTCCCGCAAAATTTCCTGTTGGGTCGTTTGCGTTCGGTACATCTATTCGGATGGAAGCTTCACTATCGTAAGCTTCATCTGTGTCTACTGAAAAAACGTCAGGTTTAGCTCCGAGGTAAGGGAAGTAAAAATCAGTCCCTAGACCTACAAAATTATCAGTAAAAATTTCTGCTGTTGTTGAAAAAGTAGCTGGTAGAGCCTCATCTGAAGCAGTTCTCTCACAGCTAGTTACAATAGTTGCAATTACTCCAACAATCAGGACTACAAGTATATTTTTATATTTTTTATTTCTCATGGTTGTCATTTCTTATTTCCCAAGACTAATATTCACGTAAGTTCTAAACTCCCATTCGTTTCCATTAGGAAATCCGACTGGACTAACGATAGATGAAGTAGCAAATTCACTTGCAAGCGCATTGGGTGAATAGCGAGGCGAATTTTCATCAAGCGATCTCCAAGTAAACCTCATTCCTAAGGTAGTATTTGGTAGGACGAACCATTCCTGCTTACCTGCAGATGTAGAAATGTCTAGCATTGCTTGAAGAGGATAGGTAAGGTTGAAATCACGGTGATAATCAAAAGGACCCCAATCGTCTATTCGCAAATGGGAAATTACTTTGATTGATTTATAGATCACGCGAACATCTCCACCGTATCTTTGAATAGTTCTGGCATCCGACCCACGGGATTGACCGTTTCCGCCATATAGGTTTGCGATGATTCCAAATTCAGGAGATATTTTAGACACAAGCCTGGTATTTACTTCCCATAGATCGAGTGCCGGCGCAGCGCCATCAGCTGCCGCTGCAACTCTTCCTGTTCCTGGAAATATAATAGACGCATCTTGTGAGGTAGGTAAGTGACGATACACAAATCCGAGACTAGCAGCAAATTTGGCATCTTCTGCACGGTCATTATCCCATTCGTACATCCAACTACCAGGGGTAGGGTCGTAAGTAATTAAAAGCTCACCTGCTGTAGTTTCTCTATTTACACCCACTACAAAAGGATCTGAAATGATATTTCTAAGTCTACCTGCTCCACTGACATCTCCTGGCATTGGAGCAACCAATGGTTTTTGCCATAAAAAGTTTGGAGCGATTTCCCATTTCCCGATTCCATAAGTGAAACCTGTTAAAAAATTTGTCTGGTTACCACTGCCTGAGTCTTTAAGCCTCCAACCTGTTAAACTAGGCGTATTATCACCGCCACCTTGAGCAACAAGACCCATGTAAGCGGAAGATGCATACCACTTGATTCTTCCTGCAGCATATTTGATTTTGACTTTTCCACCATACGTGTCTGACTCTTGAATTTTATCGACCAATACATTGTAATTACCTTCAGAAACTTCTTCGGCTATTTGAAATTCTCTACCTACTAGAGGTTGACCACCGTAAATACCCCCAGCTTCTACTTGAAGGTTTTTAAAATTCCTCTTTACGTGCAGCGTAATTCTTCTTGTTTTTGGAGTTGGAATAGCAATGGAACTAACAGCCTGACCTGGTGTTTGAAGATCCTCATGGAAAATACCTGTAAGATGATATTTCCCAATCTCTTTGCTATATTTTACAAGTACCGCAGAGTTAGCACCCCACCAAAGTTCTTTACCATAAGCAACTTTCAAGCCTTTCAATACTTTTTTACCTTCAAGTTCGAGTCCCGAAGGAGCTAATGCATTGTAAATATCAATGTTTGGCCCATAATTAGCTTCGGCATATAAGCCGAAGAAATCACCCTCATCACCCCAATGGTAATGTCCAGTTCTATAGAAGCCTTTCAAATCGAACAGCTCATGGTTCCAAGTATATTCTGCTTGATATACTTGAACTCTACTTAACTGAGCTGGTGTGGATCCGTTCGCGGTAGTTACATTCTGAAATCGACCTCTATTTTCATAAAATATTTCATTGATTGGATTTTGAGCAACATTACCTAGAACGTTCATTGTTACGCTTGCTCTAACATTATCCGCAGGATTTGCTTCGAATCCAATGAAATAAGACTCCATATTGTCAAAACCTAATTGATCGGGGTAAATAGGATTTGTTGGATCTGGATCATCGGGTGTAGTTATCAACTTTCCACCTGTCTGAAAAGTGGAAATATTTACTCTAAATTCACTCAGTCTTAATTTCCCACCTTTTTCACCTGATAAAGCGGCTTTATCGCCTCTAGCCATGACTACAGCGTCCATCAGTTGAATTCCAGCAAAATGAGATTCTACACCATCAGCAGTTACACCTTCCATTAGGGGGTTGAGACTGTGTACTTCTTTTAGCGCATAGTATGCTGCTCTTGGATAAAGTGTGTAAAGCCCGCGACCGTCTGTTTGTCCTTTGGCACAAATACCAAACCACTCTTCATTCATGTTATTCCCACCTTCCTCATGGTCAATGAAATATCCTCCATTAGCCCACGAAGCGTTATTGTCATGCACATCTAAATTTTTAGTTTGTCCATATTTCCACCATCCATCGCTAAACTGAAAAGTAAATCCACCTATAGAGTTGCCTGCTTTGCCTAGACCCGCTGCATTCTGATAGATTTCTTTCCAATTTTCTACCATAAAAAATGCTTGCATCTTTTGATCTTCGGAATTGCTGATAGCATTGTAAGCATCAGCACCGAACTCTGTAAACATGATAGGCATGTCGAGTTCATCTTTTACTCGCTCAAAGGCATCTGTAAATGATTGACCTCTGTACATATTTACGCCCATAATGTCGACATCTTTACATTCTTCGGCGATGATCTGGGAAAACAAAAGATCACCATTACAAATGGCCACCGGATGGGAATTATCTGTCGCTTTCATTTGTAAGGCGGCATCATTCATCAATTTATACATTGGTCTACCGCGCTTCTCTCCAATAAATTGCTTTTCTTCCTCATCATCAGGAAAATCTTCCGTCTCGGCACCAGCCCAAAAGAGACCATAATTGTTTTCGTTTCCTAAAAGGAACATCAGCAACCCGGGAGTATCCTTATAAGTATTGGCCATTTCTAGCGCTTCCTTCAATAATAATGCTTGTGTATCAGCATCACGATAATCAGTTACTGCTACCCAAGCTCCGTTTATGGTAAGACCGTATCTGCCAAATGAATGATTAAGCATCGTATAAATGCCATAATTCTCGTAGATGTATTGAATCCATTTTGGTTGAACTCCAGTATACTGTCTAATGACATTTACACCCATGTTCTTCAACATAGACATTTCTGAATCAAGTGCGGATTTAATAATATCGTCTGGTTGTTTCCAAAGACTGTAGGAATAGTTGGTGCCGATTGGGAAATAATCCCAATTCATTCCATTAATCATGAAGGCTTCATCATTAACGATCAACTTCATTCCTTCG
>JBLIIJ010000089.1:0-16639 GCA_047635055.1 Cyclobacteriaceae bacterium
GTTTTATCTTCCTCGTTATAGTTGACGTAGTTCGGGTCTTGAAGCTCTCGGGCTGTATAGTTACCGTAGACACTTCCTCGTTTTATAGTCTCAACCCCAATGATCACCAAATAACCAACGGTTAGTTTGCTAAGCATAATGCTTCGGAGCGAATCGGTAATTTTATCTTTTGTTAAATCACTTACAAACCAACCTGCTTGCGCCAGTTCGTATTCTTGGTAAGGATAAAAATAGATCCGGTTATAGGATGTTTTAAGAATGTTCTCAGCCGTTTCGAAATAAGTTTCATTGAGATTTTTGGCGCCTTTTTGATGCGCAATAACAAACGAATCGGTTTGCTTAAATGGGAGGTAGGAAATTGGTGTGTTGTGCTTGATTGAAGCGCAGGAGGAAAATAAATATAGGACAAAAACTAGCTTGGCTAGGTTTAGAAACTTAAGGCACATCATAAGTAATTATCTGTAAAAAAGCAGTTTGCTGGCAGTCTGTGTTTCAAAATGCGTGCCTGTTTAAATATTTACTTCAAGAACGTAAAATAAAGTTCTTTCATATTAGCTCATTCAAAAATTAGTGGGAGTTCGGTTCTTTCAGTTTTTACAATGATGTGAGGTTGTGTTAGAGCATCACCACTGAATATCTCATTGTTGCCATAGAAAGGAACAATAAATCTTCGGTCTTCGTTTTGTATAATCCTTAAGTCAACAAAATAACCAGTAGTATTTCTAACTTGATCGACAACAACAATTACTTGAAATTTGGAGAAGTCCACTATTGAATCGCATAATGGATTTTTTTGAAGGTCGGTTTCTTTAAACTCACTTAAGAACTCAATCCATTCTGAGGAGTCATTCAATATTTTTTTTTACTCTTCAATATCCCATTTCAACCAATGAGAATTTTTAGAGATCACAGAAAATTTTATGGTTTCAATTTCATTTCTGCAACTAAAACCAATTAATATTAACAATAAGATTATAGATAGTTGTATTGTAGAAAGTTTAAACCCGGTTTTAATCACTTCCCCTTCAAAAACTTATCACGATCATAGATGACTTGCCCTCCACGATCCCATTCTTTGATAATGACGGGTTTGGTTTTAAAATCAAATGGCTCTATTGGGTAGCGCACTTCGCGTTTGATTTTCCGGTTATCATAATACTCTCGCCAGAGGCCTATTTTGTTGTCATATTTAAACTGGCCAAGTACGGCGATATTGCCGTTCTTATGGTAAGCATAATAGTTTCCCTCTTTTTCTCCGAAGTGAATGGGTACGGCCGATCTGAGTTTTTCCTTCTTGTAATCGTAATACGTCAACTGAGACTCTTTTGGCCAGCCTTTCCAAAATAATTCTTTTTCCTGCAGAATATCGTGTCGGTTAAGCCTTATCCAGCGCTTATGTTTCATGCCTTTGTAGAAGAAGCCCTCTTCAAGGATTTGATCTCCTAGTTTTTTGACATAATGGCCATGTAGCACGCCAGCATATTCGGGCTTCACACGTAGGGAGTTGATAATCTTTTTCTTTTTAAAATCATACCAATAAAAGTTTCGCATGTATGGCTCGGGACCTTCATATTTTTTCAAATAGTGAAAGAGTTCGACAACCGTGTTATCCCCGAATCCAGTTCTGGTAAAACCACGCTTCGTTTTTATGCCGTAGTAGATCTTTGGGTTTTTCTTTTTCTTTTTCTCTTTTTTTGGTAATGCCGCGTTCAGCTCATCTTGATCTTCTAAGTCGAGCGTTAAAGGCGTGTCATATTTCAACTCAAACAATTGTTCGAGACTTTGTGCATCATCTTGCGCAAACGCATGGCAACTGATGCCTAGAAAAAGTAGAATTAAAAGATTATTCCTCATCATGAACAGAACGCAAAAGTAAGCAGGCTATTTTATTCGGCAGCTGCTGGGGAGATAGTATCTCCAAAAAACAATGCATTTAAAAAGAGTTTATTCGTGCCAAACCAAAATGCTCTAAAATTCGGATTGTCTGCAAATATAATCATCTTACCCTGCCCTCTTTTTGATATAGTGACTGCTGCGGTTCCCGATATCTTCTCAAGGTTGTCATCAGAAATATATCCGCTCAATAGCGGAGTGTTGGTGTACTTTATGGGTTGAGCATATGGGTTTTTGGATGGTTTCATAAAAGAAGTATGATTGCGAAATAGCGGCATTTTCTCATTAGTGAAGCCATAGGTCAGTGGATGACCCATATCAAGTTGCGCTTCGAATATGGCGCCACCGATGACTTGTGCTCCTCGGTTTTTGGAGAGTTCAACATACTTTTTTATTCCAGAAGTGTCAGGCATATTTTTCGCATATTCCACTTTGGAAAAACCTTGTTCGGCAAGCCATTTGCCTGCGGACTTCCAAGCGATAATTACACCACCATCGTTGAGCCACGTCTCCAACTTGGCCTTTTGGTTATTGAGCTTGCTGAAATTACCATTGGTCATGACAATACGGTTGTATTTACTCAGTTTGGTTTTTCCGAAGTTTTCTACTGGCAATAAGGTCACGGCCATACCAAATCGCTGATCGAGTAAATGCCATACTTCACCTGCTTCATAGCTACTCACCCCATCTCCAACCAAAATGGCCACTGTGGGTAGCTTGAGAATGTTCATACTGCCACTGCCCATATCGATACCTTGTTGAGCATATCCAGTGCTGGACTTCATGACATCTATTCCATCTTCTTTGGCGACAAATCGCATAATACTGTCAATTGTGGCAACCTTGCTTTTTTGTGTCCCAAGTGGTATCACGGCTGTCCCTCGATCAAATGATTTTCCGTTGATGCTAAAAGGATTTTCATTGATTTGCACGGTAATACCTGCTTTCAACAACCGCTTTAAAGCGCGATGGGCATAGTAGCCTTTCATTTCGAAAATATAGGCATAATCTCCTTTTCCTGTGATTTCACCTTCTGGAAATTGCAGTGATGTTATTTCATTCCCGAGTGGTGCGGTCGCATCGAGTGCTGCATAGGGCAAGTTGAAACTCAATGGTAAAGTCCATGCTGATACATCATAGAAAAGACTGTCTGTGAAAGTGGTTCTTTTCTCAAATAAAGACTTAATAAGGCGGTATTGTGCTTGATTGGTCGGCACGATATAGCTTGATCCTAAAGAAAATGGCTGTCCATTTTTAACTAGGCTTTTGCTGTTTGCAAAAACGTGTATTTGATGCGCTTTTAAAATTCTGATCAGCTCATAATTTTTGAAAAGGTCATCTTTGCTACCAAATATGTATCCTTTGACTTTGTCTTTTGCGGCAATATTGAGCGCTTCTTTATAAAAAGACTTTTGATTGGTTAATAGCTCGGTGCGCAACCCAACTGTTGCGTCAATGGTAGAAAGGGAGGTCTGAAAATGATTTTTGATGGCGAAAGGAAAAGACAACTCGCCATATGCGGATTTTTGTAAATGTCCTCTGGCACTTGCTTGCTCGAAGAGAATCCCAACTGAGCCATTTTGATCTGGATAAGTGGAGCCTTTGCCCACATAGAAATCGTCAAAACTCTCTTTCGAATAATACAAGGAGCCAATGCTATCCAAAGACTTTACATGATATTCCGCTATTTTTTCTGTGAGCCTTACATTGCTGTTTGGCGTGTTGGGGTTTTTTCTTGAAGGAATGCCCGGCTGAAAAAAGAATGTACTGTTCGTGCCCATTTCATGATGGTCTGTTAAAATATTGGGCTTCCATTCATGAAATTTTCTTATTCGACCAATAGATTCTGGATGTTGAACAGGCATCCAGTCACGGTTTAAGTCAAACCAATAATGATTGGTACGGCCTCCGGGCCAAACTTCATCAAACTCCCGGGAACTTGGATCAGCAACCAAATTTTCGCTTTTATGCATGTTGACCCATGTTGAAAACCGCTGTAATCCGTCGGGATTATAACTTGGGTCTACCAAAATAATATTTTCCTTGAGGAGTTTATCAATTTTCGCACCCTGAGCGGCGGCTAAATAATATGCGGTGAGCAAAGAGGCATTAGCTCCACTTGCCTCATTGCCATGAACACTGTAGCCAAGCCAAAGCACCGGTAGGGCATCATCTGCCGCAGACTTGGTTGGATCTGACAAGTCGACATGTGTCTGCTTGATGGTCGCAATATTTTTTTGATTTTTAGGGTTGGTAAACCTTAACAGCATCAATGGCCTGCCTTCATAGGAACTGGCATATTCTTCAATGACGACCCGATCGCTTGCTTGCTCCAGCATTTTCATATAAAAAACCAACTTGTCATGGCTGACGTGCCACTCCCCAACTTCGTGTCCTATGACGTCTTTTGGTGTTGGGATGTCCTGGTTATAAGTAACATCAGTGGGTAAATAATAGGAAAGATCTTGGGCGGTACTATTAAAGATTATAATACCAGAGATTGCAGAAAGGAGAAATTTTTTCATCAAGTAGTGTGTCTCTATTGGTGCTTTATGTGAGGACTAATGTGTCTCAATTTGATAGGTGCAATTAAAAGTACCGAAAGGAGAAAGTGTCTGTATACCTTCTTTTTCCTCCAGTTTCCCATTATGTTTTTGATGATCGGCAAGTCCATACCATGGTTCGATGCATACGAAAGGAGATTCCTGATTCTTAGACCAAATACCTAGATATGGAAAACCATCAAACTTAAATGTGAGAAAAGGTCTTTCGCCATTCATAATACTTGCCTGAGTAGAGAGTAAATTTTTAAAAACCAATGCATCTTGGTCAAAGGAGTGTTTATTGATGGATAATTGGCCGTTTACAATTCCCTCAACTTTTGTATCATCAAAAAGGCCATTGTGGAGTAAGTAAGCTTCTTGTGATTCTTTTTTGTTGAAATGAATTAATATATCTGCACGGCTGTCATCGTCATGCATAGGTGTATTAAATGCCGGGTGACCACCTATTGAAAAGTACATGGGTTTTTGAGCATCAGTATTGATGATCTGGTAGGAGGTAAACAATTTCTGACCACTCAGGTGATATTGTAGTCTTAGTTCAAATTTGAAAGGAAAGATCGTCTGGGTTTCCTCATTTGATTTCAATAAGAAAACGATGGATTCCTCCTCCAATTTTTCTACCTCAAATACCATGTCTCGCGCAAACCCATGCTGACCGAGTTGATAGCTATTTCCTTCGTACGAAAAATGATCGTCTTTCAACTTTCCAACGATAGGAAACAATACCGGGGCATGTCTGGCCCAATGTTTCGGATCGGCTTGCCATATATATTCAATGCCCGTAGCGCTACTTTTCAGGCTGATCAACTCAGCGCCTTTGCTGTCAAAGGTGGCTTGAAGATATTCGTTTTGAATTTTCATGACTGTAAAATAAAAAAAGGCACTCGAAAGTGCCCTTTAACTGTAGATTAGGTTAGGATAAATCTCAGTATAAAAAATCTAAAGCAGTTTGATCGTCATTATTAAATGGTCTGTCACCACCGTCAGTACAAGCAAGCATCCATGAAATAGCTGATGCAGATGCTCCTGAAGGAGTTCCAGGGATTAGGTTAGCGCCAATTCCAGCACTTCCTTCATTATCGGCAGATCCTCCACAAGAAATACTTCTGTTGAAATAGTCAGTATGTCTGAAACCAATACAATGTCCCATTTCATGACCAATGATCGTTGCGATTCCCGCAGTACTTAAACCATAAGAAGACTCAAGAATACCACTCATTTTGATGTTGTTATATGGATCACCTGAAGAAGTCGGGAAACCAGCAGATCCAAGAACGCCTCTACGCTCGTCACGCTTGCTCAATCTTGTCATTGATATATCTGCTCCTCCTGAAGAGGTAACTCTCTGAAAAGATATTTCAAGATTCTCAGCATTATACCTTGTGATGGCAAGGTCAAGACCAGCTAGCATACCGGCACTGTATCCTTTTCTACCTGATGGAGCGTAAATTGTGATTGTTCTGCTTCCGCTAGTAGAAACTAAATTGTTCGTGCTGTATTGCTCTTCATTAGGAAGTCTTGTTGCTTCTGACATGGTCGCAATATCATTAGCAGAAAGGAAAATATCTCCTTCTACAATGAAACCTCCATCAGTAACGAGTGGTGCTTTGTCAGTCACGTCGAAACCAAGGTTTACAAGTTGTGAAGTAATGTTTGCAGGAACTTCACTTTCCATAGAGATAGTGTCGTCTGACTGCTCACAGCCAACAAATGCGAATGTTCCGGCGAGGAGCATTGTCGTGATTAAATTAACTTTTTTCATCTGGTTGATAATTAATTAGGTTTTAAAAATATTATGCTGCTTTTTCTCTAACAGCGAGCCTAAAGTATTCCTTTTTTCTTTATTAAACAAAATAATATTTGCCAAGACATGTAAACGATTGTAAAATTCTCAATAGCTTAATTTTTGTGGTATTTATTTACCAGTTCGCAGAATAATATTTTGTCGTTTTTCTTCGACGAACGTGATACTTTTGTCGATCAATGAAATATAAAACCTTATTAACGTTTACGCTGATTATATCCGCCGCACTCGGAGTTGAGGCCCAAGCCAAGCTTTCCCCGAAGTTTCAGTCATTGGCCAATTCAAGGGTTCAAAATAATGATATATATGAGTTTTCCATTGCAACTATAGACCTAGCAAAATTCTATGAAGAGCATGCTTCAGTGACTGTTCATACGGCACATCCAGCATTCAATGCTATAATTTTGGAGATGAGCGTTGACGAAGTTTTGGAGCTGAGTAAGGACTCAAACATCACATTTATTGACTTTCATGCGCGACCAAAAGAAGAGGCATTTTTAAATGTTCCAAATTTTCATTTGAATAGGATTAGAAAGGCACAGTCTAGGCTTGTTGATTTGTATGGGCTATATCCGTTGATCTCCATAAAGGAGCGAACGATCAACCATGAGGATCTTGATCTGTTGCGTAGAGGAGTTGATTTAGGTCTGGCCTATCCTGAAACAAGTGATCATGCAACCGATATGGCGACTATTATTTTGGGTGCCGGAAACACAGATCGTGAAAATACGGGAATAATGCCTGCTGCGAGCTGGTCATCCTCGGATTTCACCAACCTTTTTCCTGATGAAACAGACAAACTAGAAACGGCGAGTGTTAAGGTTCAAAATCATTCTTATGGTGTAGGAATAGAAAATTATTATGGGAACGAAGCGAGCGCTTATGACTTACAAGCAAACCTATACCCTGAATTAATTCATGTATTTTCATCAGGTAATTTTGGTGGACAGACGCCTATTTCGGGTATCTATGAAGGACTTAATAGCGCCAATCTCTCTGGTACTTTCAAGCAAGCAAAGAATGTATTGGTAGTCACCGCGTATGATTCTACATTAACCGTTGATAACAGGAATTCTATAGGACCGGCGTATGATGGGAGAGTCAAGCCAGAATTAGTGGCCTATGGTTTTGGAGGCACTTCTGATGCTGCGGCCTTGACTACAGGAGTGGTTTCCATGCTGCAGAGTATTTACAGTCAAGCGTATGATGAGAACATTTCATCGAGTCTGGTAAAGTCATTACTCATAGCATCGAGTGATCCAATAAAAGAAGAGATCATGAGTTTTAGGTCCGGTTATGGTGCTTTGAATGCTAAAAAAGCACTTTTTGTCCTTCAAAATGAAAACTTTAAAGAGGTTGTTATTACCCCCGGAGAGCGTATTCAACTGGAAATAGGACAGTTTGCCCATGCGAAGAACTTAACTGTCGCCATGAGCTGGATCGATGATCATGCACCTGTCAATGCGGAAAAATCTTTGATGCAAGATATTGATGGTTTATTGATTCATGATGGGAGCCAGTGGAAGCCTTGGGTGCTGAGTAGTTATCCTAATACGGATTCCCTAGAAAAAGCACCAAGAAGGTTAGAAGATCATTTAAATAATGTGGAGTTCTTCACCTTTGACAACCCTTCCGAAAACCCTTTTCAATTAGCTATTGATGGGCGTTTATTAACAAGATCAGTACAAGTTTCTATTGCTTATTATGTTACCTATCATGATTTTTTTGAGTGGGATTATCCATTTGAAAATGAAATACTCGAACGCAATAGGCAGTATCAGTTTTTATGGGAAAACTCCTTTGAAGGAATAGGTAGCCTTTATCAATCATTTGACAATATTGAATGGGCGCTAGTCGATAATAATGTAATACTGTCTGAGCCTTATTATTTAACACTTCCTGATACATCGGCTCTTGTCAATTTTAGAATGGATATTCAAAAACATAGTTTTGAAATGGGAAGTGTGATCCTTTCTTCAAAACCATCAATTGGTCTGGCATACGATTGTGATGAGGAGAAGGGAATTATTTGGGATAGAGACGAGCTAGCCACTGGCTACTCCCTATTGGAGGTAAAAGATCGTTATAATGAGGTAACAGATATAACGGAGGATTCATTATTTTCTATTCCAGAGGATATTTTTTATGCGGTGAGGCCGAGTTTTGATTTTGGTGAAGGTCTGTCGTCCACGGCCATCAACATTAAATTTCAAAAGGTAGGCTGCTATCTTAATTTTTTCGAGGCACAAAGATTTGAAAATGATTATGTCGATGTTCGGCTTGATATCAGTACAGTACATGATATTGAGGAGATAATAATTACTCGTGTGCACAACCGCGATTCTATTGTTTGGAAAAGGGTAATTCCTGGATTTGAAACAAGTTTAATATTAAAAGACTCGTCGTTACTTGAAGGACGTAACACGTATTATGCAAACATTAAACTAGAAAGTGGGAGCGAGATTACTTCATCTCCGTCATTCGTGTATAACGAGAAAGTTGATCAGGCCATACTTTTCCCAAACCCCACCATACAAGGAGATGATTATTTGAATATTCTTACGTCGGGAAGTGGCCAACTCATTCAAATTATTGACCGTTCTGGTAAAGTGATTATTGAAAAGGAGCTTTTTGAGAGAGTGGATTTTGTTATCATCAAAGATCTAAGACAAGGTCTTTACTTTTACAGACTGTGGGAAGGTGATGAAGCAATAGACAGTGGAAAATTTATAAAGTACTGAATAACAAAAAAAGCATGACCAATTTCTTAGTCATGCTTTCGGTATCTATCTTAAAGTTGCCTTTTTTAGTTTGAAGCTATATCGACACTTCTATTGATGAATGCTGTCAAGGCTTTACCCGTCAACATACCTTGCGACAATAACGCCCAATCATATGCTTGCTTAGCAAGAGCAACTTGCTCCTCTTCTTTTGCTTCCAGTATTTTCTTAGTGAAAGCATGATTCGCGTTTACAGAGATGGACAAGTTCAATGGCATATCGCCAAACATCATCATTCCACCACCGCCACCTTGCGCTTGCTGATCTTTCATTCTTCTTAAAAACTCAGGAAGAGTGATCGTTACAGGCATATCGTCAGTAGCCATTGGCTCTATAGATACGGTGTTTTTGTCATCATTTATCGCCTTTTTGAAAGCTTCTGTCACGGATTCCTTTTCCTTATCAGACAAGATTGATTCTTTCTTCTCGTCTTTGTCGATCAACTTATCTACAACATCAGAGTCCACTCTTTTTAAAGTGATTTTATCACTTTTTTGCTCCAAGTGTCCGATATAATGACTGTCTATTGGTCCGTCTAAAACAATTACATCGTAGCTGCGCTTTTTCGCAGTTTCGATATACCCGTGCTGCTGCTCTTCGTTTGTGGTATATAAGTAAACAACTGCATCGTCCTTATTCGTCTGATTAGGAGCTACTTTTTCTCTGTATTCATCAGGAGTAAAGAACTTACCTTCTGTGTTCTTTAGCAACACAAACTTGTTGGCCTTCTCTTCGAATTTCTCTTCTGAGATCAATCCGTATTTTACAAATACGCCAATATCATTCCACTTACTTTCATAAGCTGGTCTGTCTTTTTTGTAGAGTTCGCCAAGTTTATCAGCTACTTTTTTGGTGATGTAACCGTTGATCTTCTTCACATTTCCATCAGCTTGTAAGTAGCTTCTTGAAACGTTCAAAGGAATATCTGGTGAGTCAATCACGCCATGGAGTAATTGTAAGAAATCAGGAACGATATCTTTTACCTCATCGGTAATAAACACTTGCTTAGAGTAAAGCTGGATTTTATTTTTCTGAACCTCAAAATCGTTTTTCAACTTAGGGAAGTACAAAATACCTGTGAGGTTGAAAGGGTAATCCACATTCAGATGGATCCAGAATAAAGGATCTTCCGACATAGGATACAATTCATTGTAGAAGTTTAAATAATCTTCATCGGTAAGTTCCGTTGGAGATTTTGTCCAAAGTGGAGCGGTATTGTTGATGATGTTGTCAGATTTTACCGTTTTGTATTTTGGCTTATCGTCCTTGTCTTTACCGTCCTCTTCACTTTTCTCTTTTTCACCAAACTTTACAGGGATAGGTAAAAATTTCGAGTATTTATTTAGAATTTGCTGAATTCTACCTTCATTTAAAAACTCCTCGGAATCCTCAGCGATGTGAAGAATGATGTCCGTTCCGCGCTCGGTTTTTGTTGCTTCGGTGATTTCAAACTCCGTGTTACCATCACAAATCCACCTTGCAGGCTCAGCACCTTCAACATGTGAAAGTGAAATAATTTCCACTTCTCTAGCGACCATAAAAGCAGAGTAAAATCCAAGACCAAAATGTCCAATGATTTGCTGCTCATCTCCTTTGTCTTTGTATTTTTCGACAAATTCTGTAGCTCCAGAGAAGGCTATTTGGTTGATGTATTTTTTGATATCATCAGCCGTCATACCAATACCTTTATCGGAGATGGTGATGGTTTTTTTCTCTTTGTCAAAGCTTACTTCGAGCGTAAGATCGCCGAGCTCTCCTGTAAACTCACCAAGTGAAGCTAATCGCTTTAACTTTTGCGTAGCATCTACACCATTTGATACTAGCTCACGCAAAAAAATCTCGTGATCTGAGTATAAAAATTTCTTAATTATCGGGAAGATATTCTCGGTGTGAATCGAAATGTTACCTTTCTCTTTCATATTCTAATTTGATTGTATTTGAAACTCTGAAAGCTTTATAATCAAATACTATTCCATAGAGATAATACTGTCAAGATGGCAGTTGATATTGATATGGTTTGCTTTTTTCATGTTGATACTCAATTATAATGTTCTTCTGTGGACATTTGCTTTTGCTAAAATAATGTCATGAACAAGCATAAAGTCATGGCAACTCCTGAACAACGTCCGAACGAGTGTTCAACTGATTATTATAGAAAAATTTCTTTTTGTAGAAAAAGTAAAACCAGGTTTAAAGGATGTTGCAGAAGGTAAGTTTTTATCTCTCTAGAAGACGCGAAAGAACAATTTCATACTCAGTGGTCAAAATAAGATTTGCAGAATCAGCGTGGAATGATTTGAATGCTATTGCTGATTACATCTCTTAAGATTCGCCGCGAGAGGCTAGAGAGTTTGGAGAAAAGGCGTTTCGGAGAGTTTATCAACTTCGAGAATTTCCTTGTTTTGGTCAAGTCGTTTCTGTGTTTTCTGATCAGGAACTCCGAGCACTAATGATGAATAAATAAAGAATTGTCTACCGAATTTATTCGAAACAGGACATTGTGATAATTAGAATTATTCGCAGCTCGAAGTTGATGGACCAAAGAAGTTAATTGCGGAAAAGGAATAAATCCCTAGACAAGTTATCTAATCCTATCAGCGCTTCTTACCAACTTTTCGTCTTTACGAATAAATCTATTAGCCATGGAGTTCATCAATAAGGCCAAGGCAATAATGTAAAAGCCTTCTTGGAAAATACCTTGCTGACCATTGTCGATCAGCGCTTCCCCTTTGGTAGAGAAATAATAAGAAAGACCAAGTGTACCTCCCATAAAGAGAGAATTCAACGCGCCAAGTTGAATCTGACGCAATCTATTTTTGTATTGGAAGACAGAAAAAAGCGCAATAGCCGAAGCTAAAACGGCCAAAATGGAAATATAAAATGTATCCTTGGCCATGATCAAAGTATTTACTCCATCCTCGGTATAACTTTCATAAGTGAGCTGATAAGCATTCATGGTCACTATTTCCTGCTTGTTGATATCGACTTTCGCCCATATGGTCAAAAACAAAACAGATATCATGACAAGGGCAGCTATAAGAAGGAAAACAGATTGTATTCTTTGGATCATTATTTAGAAATTTTTACAAAAGTGCAGATACCTTAAGACAAGGACAATCATTATCAACTTAATTTGCATCATGCGTTATTTTCTTGACGTGTCTTATGATGGCACAGCTTTTCATGGATATCAAATTCAGCCCAATGCAATCACCGTGCAGGAGGTGTTGGAAAAGGCGGTTTCGACCTTGCTTGGTTGCAAAACGGCTATGCTCGCCAGTGGAAGAACGGATACTGGCGTGCATGCCATTCAGCAGATCATTCACTTTGAGACGGAAAAGGCTATTGACGCTCAGCGTTTTGCCTACAGGTTAAATACTTTTTTGCCAAAGACAATAAGTGTGAATGATATCGTATTGGTAAAACCAGAAGCGCATGCGCGGTTTGATGCCGAAAGAAGATCTTATCAATACAAGATGCATAAGAGAAAAAATCCTTTTGCTGAAGGCAGATCACTTCATGTTCCATATGCATTGGATAATGAAAAAATTCAAGATGCTTGCGAGATTATATATCACACGAGAAACTTTCAGGCATTGAGTAAGGTTCACACTGAGGTCAATCATTTCGAATGCGAAATTTTCGCAATCTCGTGGGAAGAATTCAACGAAACTTATTTGTTTACCGTAAAGGCCAATAGGTTTTTAAGAGGGATGATTCGAGCAATGGTCGGCACACTTTTAGAAATAGGACAGCACCGAATGTCAATCGAAAGATTGGAGCAGGTGCTCAAAAATAAAAACCGTTCGGATGCTGGAAAAGCGGTGGCTCCAGAAGGATTATATTTATTTAAAATTGAATATCCGGCGCACATTTACATAAGCCAATAATTTTGGAAAAAGAAAAAAAAATCAGTGGTAACATCGTGGATTCAAAAATCCTTGCAAGGCTTTTTGTCTATGTGAAACCCTACATGCGTACGTTTTATATTTTGATCTTTTTGACTTGTGCCTTGGCGGTGCTTATACCTATTCGCCCATATATCATCCAAAAGGCGATTGACGATGAAGTCGCCAATGGAGACATGCCGGGGTTGGTCAATATCACCATTCTACTGATCGTGTTACTTACCGGACAAGCTGTTGTTCAGTATTATCATACGTATATATCGAGCTGGTTAGGGCAATTTATTATCAAAGACATTCGAATTGCGCTATTTAAACACATTCAAAATTTACGACTCAAATTCTTTGACCAAACGCCGATTGGAAGGCTTGTGACCCGAAGTGTTTCGGATGTAGAGATGCTTTCGGAGGTCTTTACCACGGGAATAGCCGGCATAGTATCTGATATCCTTCAACTGTTAGTCATTCTCAGCCTTATGCTATACACGAGTTGGGAATTGACCTTGGTAAGTTTGGCATTATTGCCTTTGTTGCTCATTGCGACATACATTTTCAAGGAAAAAGTAAAAGTATCTTTTAACGAAGTGCGAACGGCAGTTTCCAATTTAAATTCCTTTGTACAAGAGCACATCACAGGGATGAATATTGTGCAAATATTTAATGCTGAAAAGCGCGAATCAGAGAAATTTCAGGAGATAAATACGGAGCATAAAAAAGCCAACATACGAGCTGTTCTGTATTATGCTATTTATTTCCCCGTAGCGGAAATAATCCAAGCTGGCGGTATCGGGCTCATTGTATGGTTTGGTGCTGGCGGGGTGATTCAAGGTCAATTGTCTTTCGGTATTTTGATTGCTTTTATCATGTATATCCAAATGTTTTTCCGTCCCATTCGACAGATTGCCGATAGATTCAATACCCTTCAAATGGGTGTTGTGAGCTCTAAGCGGATTTTAGATTTATTGGACTCAGAAGAGCACATTCCTGACAATGGGAATCACAAGCCAGTGAACCTCAGAGGGGACGTCAAGTTTGAGAAAGTGTCGTTTGCTTATAGCGAAGAAGACTGGGTGCTGAAGGACATTAATTTTGAAATTAAACAAGGGCAGATTTTGGCTTTGGTGGGTGCGACGGGCGCTGGAAAAAGCTCTGTCATTAACCTACTCAACCGCTTTTATGACATCAATAAAGGCACGATTGAAGTAGATGGGGTAAATCTTAAAGAATATGATTTACAGAACCTGAGAGGTCATATTGCTGTGGTATTGCAGGATGTGTTCTTATTCTCAGATACGATCTACAATAATATTACCCTTAAGAATCAGGCCATTTCTAGAGAAAAAGTAATGGAAGCGGCTGACTTGGTTGGTGCGACACCTTTTATCGAGCGATTGCCAGGCGGTTTTGATTACAATGTGATGGAGCGTGGAGCTACGCTTTCCGTAGGTCAAAGACAATTGATTTCGTTTGTGCGCGCCATGGTCTACGATCCGAAAATTATTGTGCTCGATGAGGCCACTTCATCGGTAGACACAGAGACAGAAGAGTTGATCCAGAATGCGATTCAAAAGTTGATGAAGGGACGAACTTCGATAGTGATAGCGCATAGATTGTCGACCATTCAAAACGCTGATAAAATACTCGTGCTTGACAAAGGAGAAATCGTAGAATCCGGCACGCATGATGAGCTCTTGGATATGAAAGGTTACTATAACCAGTTGCATCAAATGCAGTACAAAGAAGTCCAAGCTGTTTGAAGAATGGAGAAAAGACCTAAAGCCCGTCGGGTCGTTTTAAATTATATGCTATTATGAAACTAGAACTTCAAAAGAGAGGCTATGGAGCCATTATTATTTTGTCATTGAGTGTGATATTAATGACGCTGTATTATTATCTCGGGGGATTTGAGGAGGTCAAGGTTTATAAATTGGAACCAGAGACCAAGCTTATCGCGGGCAATTATTATTACACAAAGTACAGCGACAGAGCACCTCAAGAGCATTTTGATCGATGTGTAAACCTGGTATTGGATGGGTCGGTAAAAGGGGTGATGACTACCGTAGATTATTTGCCTGACACCCTGGATGAAAAAATGCGCATGCAGTTTATCGGTATCACCTTAGATCAGAACATGGCTGAGCTTCCGGCAGGATTTGAAGTGAGAGAATATCTGTCAAAAGAACGCTTTGTCGTTTTTCTTTCTATGAATCCCATCGTAAGACCACCGATCCCCACCATCGAAAATATGTTACGAGAGGCGGCTGAAAAGGAAAGTGTACAGTTGAGAGATTACTTTATTCGTTTGAGATATCCCGATAATTCTGTGCAAGTTGAAGGATGGGTGGAGTAGTTAGAAACCGACGGCAGTGTTTGGCAAGGCTTTTTTCAACCTTTCTATCTGGTTTTTAGGAATCGGGTTTCCTTTTAGACGTATGGCGATTAGTTTTTTCATTTTAAATAAGCTTTCAGGGAGTGATTCCAAGTTGTTATTCTCAATATTAAGGAATTCGAGTTTTTTCATCTCCCTGAGATTCTCTGGGAGCAAGTCAATCTTATTATTGCTAATATCTAATGCTTCAACATTAGACAATATTAACGTCATTGGAAATTCAATAAAGTTATTTTTTGCTAGTCCGATTAACCTGAGGTTCTTATTTGTTATTGTTGGAATAGACGAGATATAGTTATCACTCAAATAAATTTCTTCAAAATTCTCTAGCTCCAAAAGGAAAGTTGGTATTTTGCTGATATGATTTTTATTGAGGAAAATAACTCTAGTCTTATTAAACCCTGTGATACCCTCTGGAACAGAGTCAAGACCTATATTTTCTAGGTCAATTATATCAGCTTTCTTGTCAATTTCTGACAGAAATAGATTATCAAACACAGTTGAAATATCTTTTTTAATAAGTGCCTGAGCCGCAGCAAATTGTTCAGCTTTCTTTTCTTTTTCTATCCTGTCAATTTCTTCCTCTGTTTCACTGAAATCTAAAATGCGCGATTTTTTTAAAGAAGAGTCTGGTTTTATATATAGAGATAAATCAAGTGAAACGGCTATATGTTGTTCTCCGTAAGCCGTACCTGGCTGAAACCGAATGAGTTTTTTTATAACCGGTGTAATTTCTTTTTCAATTTCTCTTGCAAGAGGATTGGGAAAAATGATTCTATCGACACTTCCATCTTTTTCAATAATTAAACGTATTTCGGCAAACCCCTCCTTCCCCTTCTTGTATGTGGATGAAGATAAGATCGTATTACTAGCAATTATGTGATACATTTTTTTCGTACCACCTTCAAATTTGGGTTGTTGGTCAATAGGCAATAAGTTTATATGTGGGATTCTTTTTTTATTGATAGGAATAATTTTTTGACGAAATAAGATTGGGAGCACCATTTTTACGTTTACTGGTTCTCCACGCTGCATTCCAGGGGTAAAAAAACCAACTTCGCTTACTACTCTTTTTGCTTCTTCATCACATCCAAAGCCAATACCTTTAACAACTTTGACATCAGTAACTTTTCCGGTTTTGCTAACTACGAATTGTACGTATACTTTACCTTGTATTCCGTATTGGATAGCCTGAAAGGGATAGTTTATGTTTTCTCCAATAGCCTTGCCTAATGCGTCCATCCCTCCGGGATATTCCGGCTGATGTTCAACAAAGGTGAAAACTTCTTCAATTTTCGCTGTAT
>JBLIIJ010000090.1:0-16553 GCA_047635055.1 Cyclobacteriaceae bacterium
TCAGAATCATCGACAATTCGTTTGATGATTTCTACCATGTCGTAGGGCGTATTTCTATCGACTGGAAATAAACCATACAAATCCGTAACATCTAGTTTTGGCGCCTTTGGTTTGATTCTATTAAAACCGGCAGATGGTTTATCTCCTATTCGATTAAAAATTCTTTTGATAGCGTCTAGACAAGACTTATCATCAGGGAACTTATTATCGGTCACGCCTGATATTTCACAATGTGTATCCGCACCTCCCAATGTTTCATTATCGATAGTTTCTCCGATGGCTGATTTTACAAGATAACTTCCAGCAAGGAAAATAGAACCTGTACCCTCTACAATTAAAGCTTCATCTGACATTATTGGTAAATAAGCCCCTCCAGCCACGCAGCTACCCATAATAGCTGCGACCTGTACGATACCTTCCGACGACATTTTAGCATTATTCCTAAATTGTCTTCCAAAATGCTCCTTATCAGGAAATATTTCATCTTGCATTGGCAGAAAAACGCCTGCACTATCTACCAGGTAAATAATGGGTAGTTTGTTTTCTATAGATATCTCTTGTGCTCGAAGGTTTTTCTTAGCAGTCATCGGAAACCATGCCCCAGCTTTTACAGTGGCATCATTAGCCACTATTACCACTTGTTTTCCGCTAACCAATCCTATACCAGCAACAACGCCTGCAGAAGGACATCCTCCCCACTCTTTGTACATTCCCTCGGCAGCAAAGGCGCCTACCTCAAGGAACTGTTCCGGATCATCTAATAGATAGTTTATTCTTTCCCTAGCGGTTAGTTTACCCTTGTTGTGTTGTTTTTCAATTTTAGATTCGCCTCCACCTAAAGCTACTTTTTCAAATTTTCGTCTTAGTTCTGCCAATAAGAGCTTATTAGCATCCTCCGTCTTATTAAATTTTAAATTCATCAATTTTGGGGTGTTGAGTGTAGCCCCAAAAGTAAGAAAAGCTAATCCGCTCGGTTCAGATCTTTCTTAATTTTATCGTGACTTTTTCCTAATGGGGAGAAAAAGTGCTTTGGATACTGATCCATATGAATTAAAAGTTTATCAAGATCAATCATCGTCTTGTTGATATTCGTATAAAGAGAATCATCATTCATTAAACGACCGACCGTAGAATTAGGATTTTGAATTAGCGTGACCGTTTCATTTAAATTATCAACAAGCCTTTCAATAGCAAATAATGTTTGATTTAATCTAAGGTTATTAAGACTATCCATTAACAGATCTGACTTGGCCAAAATTGGTTTTATCTGAGACGTTCTTCTATCTAAATTCTCAATTAGCTCGTTAGTTGAGGCTAGGAGCTCAGCAATGTCTATATCCTTATTTCGCTCTAAGACAATATTGACCTTTGACATGGTCGTATTAAGATTGCCTATTGCATCGTTGATTTTTTCACCACTACCTTGAAGACCTATTAATATATCGTTGATACGACTTATAGTTACATTAAGGTTGTTTGCTACTGGAGTCGCGTCTTCCAATATTTGACCTATCCCTTTGTCTACTTCTGAGATCAACGTGTCTGTAGGTTCTAGCTTATTAGTCAAAGAACCGACTTCAAGAATAATCCCTTTACTCCCTAAAAAATCTGTATTACTCAACAAAGCCACAGTCTCATCTCCAAGAACGATATCCTGATTGATGGTTAATTCTACAAGAATTTTATTTTTTATATCTTGTTTAAGCCTAATTTGACTCACTCGTCCGACAGTTAAGCCATTGATAATAACAGGATTAGATTTTGTAAGACCATCTACGTTATCATATATGGCATAGTACTTTGCCGTTGATAAAAAAAAGTCAACACCCTTTAAAAAATTGAATCCATAATAAAGTGTTATTCCAGCAATAACTGCTATTAATCCTACTTTAAATTCTTTTGACATTATTTACTTAGTCTTATTTTTAAACCAATCTTAAAGCTAATACTTAGGTTTCCAAAATGTTTGCAAACCTACCGGTTTTCTAAAATTTTTAATTTAAGGATTCAATCTCCTTTTTGTAATCTCTGAAAGCTCTGAAGATCCCAGAGGCTATGTAAACTTGATTCAATTTGTCGTTAAGTTCCTTTTCTTCTTTTGCATTGCTGAGATAGCCCACTTCTACCAACACGCTTGGCATAGCAGTACTCCACAATAAATATAAGCTGGACTGCTTCACTCCTCTACTCTTTCTACCCACTTTGGTTCGGAATTGATTTTCAATTTTATCCGCTAATAAAATGCTGCGTTCATGAAAAGAGGATTGAGTTAAAGAAAATAGGATATAAGACTCAGGAGCCTCGGGATCAAAACCTTCATAGTTTACTTTATAATCGTCTTCTAACAGAATAACAGAGTTTTCACGTTTTGCTACTTCAAAATTCCTGTCGATGTTTTGAACACCCATCACATAAGTTTCTGTTCCATATACTTTAGGATTGGAGACCCAGTTAGCGTGAACGGAAATAAATAGATCAGCTGCTTTCTCATTGGCCCAATCAGCTCGCCAATGAAGCTCTGGAAAACTATCGTCCTTCCTTGTATATAAGACTTCTACATCGGGCAGATTATCATTGATGATTCGACCTAGCTCTAGCGCAATGGAGAGCGCAATATCTTTTTCTTTTGAAATCATGCCATGTGTGCCAGGGTCTTTTCCTCCATGCCCAGGGTCAATAACAATGCGTTGAATTTTATTCGTTCGGATACCTGTAGTATTGAAGCTAGCCAAAACGATTACCAACGAAATGCAAAATGGAATCGCAATATTTCTCACAGTAGTACGGTTATATATTTAAATCCCATAATTTTACAAAATTGTAAATTTTTGGTCTGAAATTAAAATCTTCGAGGGCTTGAGGCGACCAGCTATAGTAATTCTTTTCATTTTTTTTCTATTTGACGCATATGGTCAGGCAGATAGCCTTATTTCAAGACCTTCTGCGTCTGATAGTATTGCATTTTCTGAACGCGTTTTCAGTGGTGAGCTAGATATATCTAGTCGAGACACGAGTTTTATTGAAGAATCCGACACGATTTTTGCTTCTTCTACCAACGAAATTGCGCTGGATACTACCAAGTCTGAACTTCCAGTTCCAAAAAATGACATATTAACAACAATCAATTACTCTGCCAAAGATTCTATCGTTTTTGATGTGCTTAATAAAAAGATGTTGCTCTTTGGAGATACTCATATCGATTATGGAGCAGTCACCTTGGAAGCAGATCGCACGGTTGTGAATTGGGAAAAAAGAACACTCCATTCCACCTTCTCCAGAGATACAACTGGAAGAAAAAAAGGGAAACCGGTGTTTTCAGAAGGGCAAGATGTGTACGAGACGAATGAAATTGTATACAACTTTAAGTCAAAAAGGGCTGTTATCAAGGGAGTAGTAACGGCAAAAGACGGTGCTTTTATGCACGGTGATGATGTAAAGAAAAATGAGGACGATGAATTATTTATTAGAGGTGCTCGATATACTACCTGCAACTTGGAACACCCACATTTTTTCATCGAATCTCAAAAAATCAAAGTAATACCAGGAAATAAAGTTATTTCTGGCCCTTTCAATCTGAAATTTCGGGAAATTCCCACTCCGCTATGGTTTCCTTTTGGCATGTTTCCACAACCTAGGCGAAAGGCTTCAGGTATTATTTTCCCTTCATATGGAGAGGAAAGAGTTAGAGGTTTTTTCCTTAGAGATATGGGCTATTATTTTGGATTTAGTGAATACGTTGATCTAAAACTTACTGGCGCGATCTATTCGAGAGGTGGACATTCAATTAATGCGACCTCTACTTATAAAGTCAGATATAAATTTAACGGGTCATTCAACTTCTCCTACAACAAGGCCATTGGTAACTCTGGCGATGCGAATGAATTTGAAACCAACGATTACTCTATAAGATGGAGCCACCGACCACTCACCAGAGGTAATTCCTCCTTTAGTGCATCTGTTTCTGCTCAAACGCAAAGTTACAATGTCAATAATAATGTCATAAATCAAAACTTCGATAGAGCTATTAATCCTCAGCTGTCCTCAAATGCTAGCTACACGCAAAAATTTGCAGGAACTCCTTTTAATCTAGGGTTGAACGCAAGACACACTCAAAATCTCGCTACAGGAATAGTGAGTATGGGACTCCCAGATCTCACATTTAATACGGCACGTCAATATCCATTAAAAAAATTCGCTAAAAAGTCCAGCTCGCCCCTCGCAAAGCTGAACTTCAGCCACAATTTTGTGGCTAAAAATGAATTGACAAACAATAAATTGAATTTAGGCACATTTAGCAGCATAAATGTTGTCAATAAAAATGCACTTTCTGATAGTATAGTAGACTTTAATCTATCTAACCTTGATATAATTTATGATCGAGCAAAGTTGGGTGGTCAACATCGCATTCCGCTATCTACTTCTTTTAATGTTTTAAAGTTTTTAACTGTTAGCCCCAGTTTTAACTATCAAGAAGTCTGGTATACGAGAGAACTAAATTACACGTATGTTCCTGAGGAAGAAGGCATACGCATAGACACTGTTCAAGGCTTCAGCAGAGCTGGAAGCTGGAGTTCTGGAGCATCTGTAAATACGCGATTTTACGGAACACTTTTCGTCAAGGGAAAGAGAATTGAAGCCATCAGACATGTGGTTACTCCTAGTCTTTCCTTCAGTTACAATCCAGATTTTGGAGATATAAACCGTGGCGTATACGACTCAGTGCAAGTTGATAGTACTGGAAGAAAAGTTCGACTATCAAAGTATGAAGGATTTGCATATGGGTCGCCATCGGGCCAAAAGAGTCAAACAGTAAGTTTCTCACTTACCAATAATCTAGAAATGAAGGTGCGCGACCTAAAAGACAGCACGCAAGAGTTCAAAAAAATCAAAGTCTTTGACAACTTAGCAATTAATTCCGGGTATAATTTTGCCGCTGACTCATTCAAATTGAACAATATTAATTGGAATGCGAGAACAAGTTTTTTTAAAAATGCCATAAGCCTCAACCTTACTGGAACATTCGATCCATATATTTATAAGCTCAATAGCAAAACAACCAGCGATAATGGGACGGTAACAGTGAATCAAAGGCGGCTAAACCAATATGCATGGAATAATGGACAAGGCCTAGGAACCTTATCAACACTGAACTCTTCCATAAACTTCAACTTTAGACCCAAAGGCAAAGGAAAGAGCTCCAATGATCAAGGAGATTTGAACAATACTGATTTTGGCAATCAACCGGACTATACCGACCCTACCGATTTGGAAAACTCTCCATACGGAACAGAGGACGAAAAAGCTTATATCAGACAAAATCCAGAACAATATGTAGACTTTAATGTGCCATGGTCATTGCAGCTTCGATACTCTGTCAACAGAAGAAAAACAGGTTATCGTGAAGCAGAAATCACACAATCAACCTCTTTTAGCGGATCTTTGGGATTAACGGATAATACACAAGTCACTTTTAACTCTGGTTACGATTTCAAAGCCAAGGAGTTCACTACAACGAGAATTGGCGTTAGCCGAGATCTTCACTGTTGGACAATGAATTTCAGCTATGTCCCCTTTGGACGTGGGCAGTCCTTTTCCCTTGTAATACGTCCAAAATCCTCTCTTTTGCAAGATTTAAAACTAGAGAGAAGAAGAAATTTCTGGGATTTTATCGGAGATTAAGCCTCCTCCTTGCAACGTTTTATGCGTTTTAGTTGTCATGGAGAAAAAACAACTCCATGAAAAATTTACTAATCTCCCCCATTGTCATAATCTCCCTATTGGCCAGTTGCGGTTATGAAGATGATGCTTCAGATTTTCAAGATTCTTCTGATCCATATTATAGCGACTATCAAGAGATACCTACACAAGGAGAACAGTACAATGAAATTATTGAGAACCCATTCATATCAACACTCGAAAATAACCAAAGCACATTTTCTATAGATACGGATGGCGCCAGCTATGCCAATGTTCGTAGATTTTTAATGCGACATAATCAGCTGCCTCCAGCCAATGCTATTCGAACGGAAGAATTGATCAATTATTTCCCTTTCGACTACCCTGAAACGGATGAGACGATAAGCTTAAACAGCGAAATAGCTAAGTGCCCATGGAACGAACAAAACTTACTTTTGAGAATTGGGCTTAAAGGTAAAAGTCTCGACATTCGCCCACCTTCAAACTTTGTCTTCCTAATAGATGTCTCAGGTTCTATGGGAACTGAAGACAAACTACCCTTATTGCAAACTGGTTTAAAACAATATATCGAGCAATTAGACGGAGATGATATCCTTTCAATTGTAACCTATGCAGGAAGCTCAGGAGTATTAGCCGAAGGGCGAAATGGTACTGAAAAAACTGAACTATCAATGGCTGTAGATGCATTAACCTCGGGTGGGTCAACTGCAGGTGCTGCAGGCATAACTACGGCATACGAGATCGCTGAAAAATATTTTATCGATGGTGGAAACAACCGTATTATCCTTGGATCAGATGGTGATTTCAATGTAGGTATCTCTAGCCAAAGTGAATTAATTTCTCTAATAGAAGAAAAAAGAGCAACAGGAATATACTTAACCGTACTCGGGTTGGGTACTAGAAACCTCAACGAGGGTATGATGGAACAGCTCGCAAACAATGGAAATGGAAATTATGAATACTTGGACAATCCACAACAGCTGCAAAAAGTATTTATCCAAGAGTATGATAAATTTTTCACAATAGCGAAAGATGTGAAAGTTCAACTCACTTTTGACAGTAATCAAATCGAAGAATACCGTCTTATTGGTTACGAAAACAGGTTATTGGAAAATCAAGATTTTGATAACGAAAATACGGATGCCGGTGAGCTAGGGGCATCACAGACAGTTACTGCTTTATATGAATTGATTCCTACGAAGGATTACCAAGTCGGCAATACTGCCTTAAGTATTGGCATAAAGTATAAGAATGCCGTCAACTCCTCATCCTATGAGTCTTCAATGGACGTGAATGCCACAATGACTGATTTTGACCAAAGCTCAGAACACCTCCGTTTTTGTGCTGCCATAACAGGCTACTCAATGCTTCTCAGAGATTCTAAATTCAAAGGCTCTACAAAATGGGAAGACGTGTTTAGTTGGTCACAAAATGCCATGACATTTGATCCAAACAATTGGCGCGCTGAATTTTTAGAGATTGCTGACCAAGCGGAGAGACTGAGCAATTAATATCAGATTTGTTTACGCATCTAAATTCAGATTTGTTTACGCTAAAATTATAGTTAATATGACCGCTATGATTATTGAGGATGAAATAGCGTTTATAAAGATTCTCAAATATCATCTCATCCAAATTGTAGCAGTTGAAGTAATCGATTGATTTTGGGACACTGTGAGTGCTGTTCTTCAAATAGAAAAGCAAAACCGGATCTTATATTTCGGGATATCAATATCTCCGGCTTGGATGAGCCGGAGTTGGTCAATGTTTTAAGTCATAGACCAAAAGTCATTATTATCTCAAGTCATCCCGAATGGATCATGGAAGCTGACTATCCTGGTATGAAATACGATGGCTACATTCAAAAAAACCGCTGATATGATGAAATTAAAAGCAGCAATTGCAAAACTGTAGACAAGAACATTTTTAACATAAAATTGAAATGTTACTTTTGCTGAAACGATGATAACCGATGGGAAGAGCATTTGAATATAGACGCGCAGCGAAGGAAGCCAGATGGGATAAAATGTCTAAGGTGTTTCCGAAACTTGCTAAGCAAATTACTTTAGCTGTAAAAGAAGCAGGTCCTGAGATTGAAATGAATGCAAAACTTCGATCGGCCATTCAAAATGCTAAGGCACAAAACATGCCCAAGGATAATATCGATAATGCCATAAAAAGAGCCTTGGGCAGTGAATCTGCGGATTATTTGGAAACTTCTTATGAAGGCAAGGGGCCACATGGCGTTTTGGTATTTGTAGAATGTGCCACTGATAACACCACGCGTACTGTCGCAAATATCAAGTCATATTTTAATAAAGCAGGAGGCGGATTAGCGCCTAATGGTTCACTTGAATTTATGTTCAGCAGAAAAGCTGTCATCGAGTTAGAAAAAACAGAAGAGCTGGACTTGGAAGAGCTGGAATTTGAACTTATTGACGCTGGCTTGGAGGAAATTGTATCTAATGAAGATATGATATTCCTATATGGAGACTATACCAACTTTGGCACATTGACCAAAGCGATAGAAGAAAAAGGTATCGAAATCAAAAAATCTAATTTGGAGCGCATTCCTACTACCCCTGTAGAATTTAGCGAGGAGCAAATGGAGGAAATCGAAAAAATGCTTGACAAAATCGAAGATGATGATGATGTGCAGCAAGTATTTACCAATATAGTCTAGCACTACAAGACACCATGTCTTACTTATTTAAGTCCGAAAGGCTTGGTTTTCGCAATTGGGTTGCAGATGATCTGGCTCCTTTCGCAGCTATGAATGTCGATCCTCGCGTCATGGAATTCTTTCCAGAATTACTTACGGAAAAAGAAAGCCAAACGCTTATCGATAACTGCAAAACTCATTTCGATGATCATGGTTTTACATTTTTTGCTACGTGTGAGTTAGAAAATAATCAATTTATTGGCCTCATCGGTTTAAAACGAGTATTGAAAAATCTTCACATCGCTCCGACTGTCGAAATTGGTTGGAGGTTGGGTTTCTCGTTTTGGGGAAAAGGTTATGCTACGGAAGGCGCTTTGGCAATGCTTCGAATGGCCCCATCCTTCGGCATTAAAACTGTCCACTCATTCACAGCCGCAATCAATTCACGTTCAGAAAATATCATGATCAAATGTGGCATGAATCATGTAGGCTACTTTGAACATCCCATGGTTGATAAAGATTCTAAACTTCGACCGCATACACTTTATAAAATAGATCTAATATAGGTCCTACTCTAATGAATAAAGCTTTTAAAGTTATTCTCTTACCCCTATTTTTATTTTTTTCTCTTTTCTCACAAGGCCAAATTGATGAAAGTTTAATCGATCAATTCGTTGAAGATTTCCCAGGAATGTACGGTATAAGTGATGATGATGTTAGGAAAATTCTCGCTCACGCAGAATTCAAACCTGACATTATCGAGAAGATATCAAAACCTGCAGAAGGCACCATGACTTGGACCAGATACAGAAATATCTTTATGAAGGAAGAAAGAATTGACGCTGGTGTTCAATTCTGGAATACCCATAAAGATTTGATAAAAGACGTATCAGAAAAAACAGGGATATCAGAAAAAGCCATCATTGGTATACTCGGTGTGGAAACTTATTTTGGACAAAGAAAAGGAACCTATAAAGTCCTCGATGCACTTTATACCTTGAGTTTTGGCTATCCAAAGCGCTCAAAATTTTTCAGCTCGGAATTACAGGAATTTATTGTTTTGTGTCACAAGGAAAATCTTAATGTTTATGAAATCAAAGGTTCTTATGCAGGAGCAATAGGCTATTGTCAGTTTATGCCAAGTAGCTATCGCGCTTATGCCGTAAGCTATGATGAAGACGGAAGTCGTGATTTGAGTAATCAAGTAGGTGATGCTGTTGCAAGTATTGCCAACTATCTTAAAGTACATCGCTGGGAAACCGACGGCCCAGTAGCTACAAAAGCAACAACCAATGACAAAACAGTAGCCTTACCAAAACAATCCACTAAACCAAAATACAAAACAGCATATTATATCAATCAAGGCTATAGCCCAGAGGCTGGCGACTTTACCCAACGAACGAGTACACTTTTGGAGTTCGAATTAGATGAAGGCTCTGAGTTCTGGTTTGGGTTTAACAACTTCTATGTTATTACCAGATATAATCATAGTCCCTTGTATGCTCTGGCGGTTTTTCAACTTGGTGAAGCGGTGGAAAGCAAGCGGGAAAATATAAATTAACTGATATAAATCATTGCGCTAATTCACCAATGATATTGATGATTAAAGCTCATAGCTATAACTTTGGGTATTCGAGTTAAAACCACTTATAAGATTTACTTATGACTTTCAATCAACTGCAATACGCATTGGCTCTCTGGAAATATGGCAATTACAACAGGGCAGCAGAAAGCCTAGAAATCAGTCAACCTGCTTTGAGTTTGCAGATTCAAAAACTCGAAGAAAATGTTAACCTGAAGCTTTTCAACAGATCCACAACGCCTATTGAGGTAACTGAAGATGGACATTTATTTCTTGTAAAAGCGCAAGAAGTCATCAGTGGTATGAGGCAACTCAAAAATTTTGCGGTTGAAGTCACACAAAATTTTAACGGAACATTGCGGGTTGGTATTATTCCTACTCTTGCTCCTTTTCTCGTTCCCCTATTCGGAAAATCTCTTTCGGAAGATTATCCACATCTTCAACTAGTTATCAAAGAACAAACCACTGAAAATGTGGTCAATAATGTCAGAAATGGAGAGTTAGACCTTGGTGTAATCTCCACTCCAATTACTGTTTATGGAATAAAGTCTATCCCTTTGTTTTATGAAAAATTTTATATCTATACTTCCGAAGAGTCTAAAGAATCTTCTTTTAAGATAGAAGATATAGACTACAACAACCTATGGTTACTCGAAGAAGGAAACTGTTTCCGAGATCAAGTAAACGACTTTTGTGATGTCAAGTCAATCAGAAAAGGCAAAAACTTTATCTACGAGAGTAACAGTATTGATTCACTGATAAGAATCGTCGATACTCAGGGAGGAATGACTTTACTTCCAGAGTTGACGACTCTAAGCCTGAACGAATATCAGGAAGAAAATTTAAAAGAGATTAGTGGCAAACCCAAAGCACGCGAAATAGGCTTAATCGTTACCCCTTCTCAAGAGAATAACAGACATGTGGCATTATTTAAATCTTATATCTTAGACAACATTCCCAAACACATGCAGGAGCGACAAAACTACGAAATTGTTGATCCGAATATTAACTTAAAATAAAAAGAGAAGTGACCGAGAGAACCAATTAAAAAATACGGTACTTACGCAAATGTCAGCTCAAAAGTGGCACCCTTGCCTATGGCAGATCGCACTTTTATATTTCCCTTGTGAGCACGCATAACCTGTTTGGAAAGACTCAAACCAATTCCTGATCCTTCTTTTTTTGTGGTGAAAAATGGTACGAAAATATTCTCTAGTGTTTCTTGATCGATACCAGAGCCATTATCAGTGATGGTTAGACTCAATTGATGGGCGTTTCTTGCTAATCTAATGACAATCAGACCATCTGGCTGTTGTGATTCTAATATGGCTTCCGCTGCATTTTTCACAAGGTTAATGATCACTTGTTCGATCATCTCATGATCAATATTCACGAGCACTTGTGAGTCAGGAAGCTGAGTCTCGATGTTGATCTTATTTCTCTTCAAAAAGGTAACTTCAAGCTGAACTATTCCTCGAATCAAATTTGTTAATTCGTGCTTTTCGAATTGAGGTTTTGGCACTCTGGCCAAATCGCCATAAGCTGTAACAAACTTGACTAGCCCTTTGCTTCGCTTCTCAATAGTTTTAATGCTTAAAACAAAATCATCCAAGTCCTCTTCGGCAATCTCCCTGATAGATTTATTTTCTTCCGCTAAGTCTTTAAACATATCATTAATAACCTCTGCTAGCGTCGAAATAGGAATAACAGAATTCTTAATTTCATGAGTGAGCACTCTAATGAGTTTTTGCCAAGACTCCACCTCTTTTTGATCTAACTCTGAGTTGATATTGTGAAATGCCACTACTTTATGCCGTTTGGCCTGCAGCACCAACTCCTTTACTGTGACAGACAAGTACAGCGTTTCGTCTCTAATATCCACTTTAACGAGGACTTTCTCATCGGTATTTAACTCTTTTACTTTCTCTACTAACTCTCTACTCACACGGTTCATCGAACTGAGCTTAGTAAAATGAGGTAGATGAAAAAGATCTTTAACAGCTTTATTGGCCAATGTCAATTGCTCTGTTTCATAGTCATACGCGATTAACGGAACGCCACTATGCTCTACGACTGTCTGCAAAAAATGATAATTAGACTCTTTTTCGCTACGGATATTGATAAACTCACTTGTGATAATATTAAAAGCTTGGTATAATTTCTTCTGATTTCTTCTGGATTGAGGGTAAGTATTGGTGAAATCGTTTTGTTTGATGGCCATCAAAAAGTTGGAAAGCTCACGTTCTGATTTTTCGACATAGTAAATAAGGCTGATGGTGGAGATGACTAAAAACAGAATCATCCAACCACCCATCAACCAAAATGGTGTTTCTAAAATGAAAAAGTAGGCCGAAAAGCCAAAAACTAAAGAGAGTAGCAGACGAAATATTACTTGAATACGGAAACTAGTCATGGTTTTTTTAGATAATGGAAGCTCTACGTTATTTATTAGATAAATTTTAGGGTTTAGGAACTACGGTCAATCAGTCATTTCTCCTTAATTTTTCCAAATTAATCCATCTAGATTTTCTCATAAAATTTAATCTAAGCCGTATTTTTTCATTTTACGATATAACGTAGTTCTACCTATTCCAAGTTCTTCGGCAGCATTACTGAGGTTTCCTCCACACATTTCTATCGCTTTAGAAATAGCCTCTTTTTCCACATCTTTCACCTTCACAGAGTTTTTGGTATTCGATATTTCTCGTTTTGAAATTGGAAGTACATTGTCAGCATTTATTTTAATTCCTTCAGACATGATAACCGCCCTTTCAATGGCATGTTGTAATTCTCGAATATTTCCTGGCCAAGGATACACACTCAATTTTTTGGAAGCACGTTCATCAATCCTAATTCCCTTTTTATTGTACTTGTCCCCATATATGGTCAAATAATGATCCACCAATAAAGGAATATCCTCACGTCTTTCTCTTAAAGGCGGCAGCTCTATCTCAACAGTATTGATTCTGTAAATTAAGTCTTGTCTAAAAGTTTGAGCAGCAACCATATCATATAGAGGCCGATTAGTAGCGCTAATGAGGCGCACGTCAAATGGTACAGGCTTACTAGAGCCTACTCTATTTACCCATCTATTCTGAAGCACTGATAACAACTTCATCTGCATCATAATGCTCAGATTTCCTATCTCATCAAGAAATAGGCTCCCGCCATCAGCAATTTCAAATCTACCGGCTCTGTCCTCTTTGGCGTCAGTAAAGGCACCTTTGACATGACCAAACAGCTCTGATTCAAAAAGGCTTTCTGGTAATGCACCAAGGTCTACTTTAATCATAGATTCTTTGGCTCGATCCGAAGATCTATGAATCTCTCGAGCAATAAGCTCTTTTCCTGTTCCATTTTCCCCAAGAATTAAAACAGACGCATCCGTCACAGCAACTTTTTTGATGATTTCAAGAATAGGTTTCATTGACGCACTCTTGGTTATTAACTCAGAATATCCCGCATCCAAATCCTTAGAAAGCATTGATTGCTTACCTTCAAGTTTTTTGACCTTTTTATTAGATTGGGCCAATTGAAAAACCGTATTCACAGTGGTTATCAACTTTTCTTTTTCCCATGGCTTGACCAAAAAGTCAACAGCCCCTAGCTTCATCGTTTCTACAGCAAGATTGATATCGCCGTAAGCGGTATTCATTAACACATACGTTTCCGGAGATATATCTTTGATTTTTTTTAACCAAAATAATCCTTCGTTCCCTGTCGTGGCGCCTATTTTAAAATTCATATCAAGGATGACCAAGTCAATGTCTTCCTTTCTTAGAATTGATTCTAAGCGAATCGGAGAGCTTTCTACATCTACTTTTTCAAATTCCTTCTTTAAGATCATCCGAGCCGTATGTAATACATCTGGATCATCATCTACTATGAGTATGTGGCCTTTTTTTTTCATTTTTTTGATGTTAGATTTTAAACTCAAGACTAGGGCCACAAGGCTTTAGTTTTCCCCGCTCTTCTATTTTCTAAAGTCTCCAGTCTAGTTGGCCTATTAACGAAACGCTCTCCCCTTTTTGCATTCCTGATTAAAGAAGTGTTTCAAAGTAAAACAACTAAATGTTTCGATATGAAACAACTCCTTATGGAATAAAAGACCCAAGCATTTGATTTACAGTTATTTAAATTGATGGCATTGTATTGACACATCCTTTAGCACGAACCTAAATCAGGAACAATGCTTAAAAACTATTTCATCACTGCTATTCGTAATTTCAAGAAAAATAAGCTCAACACTTTTCTTAACATATTTGGGCTCGGAGTGGGTATGGCATGCTGCCTTTTTGTATTCACTATCATAAATTATGAACAATCGTTTGACACCTTTCATAGTAATGCAGAGAATATTTATCGCGTAACCAGACATTATCATGGAGATTATGGTGTCAATCACAATGGTATAATTCCTTACCCCACAGGTGATGCAATCGTGAATGGTATTCCTGATTTTGAGGATGTAATCCAAATACACGGACCTGTTGATGAAAAAATATCTTTTGATGACGCGTTCGGCAACTTTCACATTTTCCGAGAAGATAAGGTCATCTATGTCGAACCTGCTTTTTTCAATGCTTTTGATTTTAAAATAATTAAAGGAAGTGGTAGTGAAATGCTTCTCGAACCGAACAAAGCTTTTATTACCGAAAGAATAGCAGATAAATATTTTGGAAGAAACAATCCAATCGGTAGAATAATCACAATAAATCAAACAGAGAAAATTGAAATAGCGGGTATTGTTGAGACGCCAACCGACAACACCAATCATCCTTTTGAGATTGTTATTTCCCTGCCCACTCTACGAGCAAGACATTCAGATATTTTTATCGATCAATGGGATATGAACTGGGCCTATAGCGCCTATGTCGTCGTTCCTGAAAATGCCAATATCACAGCGCTAGAAATCAAGCTGGATGGAATGATGGCCAAACATATAGATGAGGAAGTGCAGGGTAAATTAAAAATGCATCTTCAGCCATTGAAAGAAGTGCATACCGACGAAAGATATGGTACTATGACCTATAACACGCCTGAGTTATTGATGATGGCGTTTCTGGTACTCGGTGGGTTAATCATGGGCATAGCTTGCCTTAATTTCATCAACCTATCTACAGCACAAGCTATCAAACGAGCCAAGGAAATTGGTATCAGAAAAACATTGGGCAGTCATAAATCTCATTTGATTGCCCAGTTCATGACAGAAACATTTTCGGTAGTGTTTCTCGCTATGATTATCGCCTTTACGCTAGGACAAATCTTCATTCAACAGTTTAATGCCTTTCTAACCATCATCGAATACAGCCTGAGTTACTCTAAGGAAGTCATTGGTTTTTCTTTATTAATGTCTTTCGGCGTTACCTTTTTAGCAGGCTTTTATCCATCAATAATTTTGGCTGGTTATCAACCAATACAAGCCCTACACAATGAAATAAATATTAAAAAAGGTAGTGGAAACCTTAGTCTTCGACGCATTTTGGTCATTACGCAACTTGCATTCACCAACATTATGTTGATCTGTACAGTCATCATAGCGGCACAGATGAACTACGTAAAATCCTCAGACCTTGGGTTCAATGCTGAAGATGTCGCTACTATCAATTTCCCCGACGGATCATTCGAAAAATTGGAGGCGATTAGCAGAGAGTTTGAAGCCAAAAGTTACATCACCAAAGTGGCGCAGGCTTACACTCCACCATTTGCTAGCAACAACTGGAGTAGTAGTTATGCTAAAAAAGGAGAGGACATCCTCGACGGCAACAACGCCAATAGGAAATTTGGAGATGAGCACTATATTGAATTTTATGAAATCCCGTTAATAGCCGGATCCAATATATCAGGTCGATATCTCAACGATAGTATTTTTGATGGAGTTGTGACCAGAAAACTAGCCGCATCTTTAGGTTGGACACCCGAAGAGTCAATTGGTCAATGGATTTCTCTTGGTAATGAAGACATCAAGATTGTAGGTGTGGCAGAAAACTTTAACAACCGGGCATTAACCATGGGCATGAAAGCTTCGCTCATTACCGTAAGACCAGAAATAATGGAACAACTTAGCCTCAAAATTTCAGATGGAGATGTGATTGGTCACAGAGATGATTTAGAAGCTACTTTTAGGGCGTTTTATCCTAATGACCTGTTTGAATATGGCATAGTAAAAGACGAAATCAACGAAGGTTATATTGTCGAAAATGTTCTGCAAACTGTCTTAAGCGTTGTTGCAGGACTATGTGTTCTATTGAGTGTCATGGGACTTTATGGATTGGTCTCTTTTATGGCTAATAGAAACGCAAAAACCATTGGAATCCGCAAAGTCTTTGGTGCCTCTATCGGTCATATACTGAGCTCTTTCGCTAAAGAATATGCTGTTCTATTGTTGATTTCATTTATTATCTCAGCTCCCATCGCCTATCTCATGATGGATGTCTGGTTGGCTGCTTTTGCCTATAGAATTGACTTAAGCCTACTGTATTTCTTAATAGCCTTTACCCTGTCGCTCGTAATTGCAATGGGTACGGTTTCCTTCAGGTCCTACCGCGCAGCAACAGTCAATCCAATCTCTTCCCTTCGCTACGAATAATCATGTTTAGAAACTACCTAAAA
>JBLIIJ010000091.1:0-16519 GCA_047635055.1 Cyclobacteriaceae bacterium
TGTTAATCAAAGATTCTACTAGCACTTTAGTTAATATCCCCTCTCTTGAATTAAGTGACGTTGCGGAAACTAGGATAACCCAAATATCAAAAAACGACAATGAATCAATCAATTTCAAGGCACACAATACTTATAAGGGACCTCTTTATGAATCATTGCTCTATGTGAAAAATGAATTCAACGAAAAAGAAACGAAAGACTTTATAGGAAAGATTCTTCCGATTAATAATGCAACTATAACCGATCTCGAAATTGAAGTTTCAAATAATGAAAAAGAAATAATAGTTATTGTTGAGAGCGAGGTTCGTAATTTCATTATTAATGCCGGCAGACATAAAATAATTCCCGCTATGCCTTTTGAATTGCTGGATTTGGAAAAACCAGCTCAAAGAACACGAACCGTCCGCATATTGACGCCAAGAAATATCAATGACACGGTATCCATAAAAATCACTACTACGAACGACCAAATAAGCCTCCCTGAAAAAATTGATATAAGCACTGAATATGGTTCATTTTATGAATCAGCAGCATTAGTGAATGATTCCATCATGATTACCCGAAGCTACCAACTATATGCAGGTGAATATAATCTGGAGCAGTATGTGGGGCTTTATCAATTCAACAAGACCATCTCTGAAAAACGAAAATCTTTTGTTATCCTAATCAAGCCAAATGAACAAGATTAATCTCGCTTTCCTTATTTTATTTTTTAGTAATTCAGCAATTGTATGTCAAGATATAGCGCCGACCACCTCTTTAGAGTTTGGCAAGATAACATGGGATGATCTCGACTTCACTTACGCAAAGGACAAAGAAGCTACAGCCGTCATTTTGTTCGATAAGGGGCATTCAGAATTCTATATTGATGAAAATTTGCGCATTCGATTTAAACGGCAAAAAAGGATTAAAATTCTTCAAAATGCCGGGCTTCATTATGCTAATATAGAGATACCGTATTATGTAGATGGATATGGAAAAACAGAAAAAATTAAAGAAATAAAAGCTTTCAGTTACACCGTGAGTGAGGGACTTCTTTCAAGAAAAAAAGTTGACTTAGAAGAAGTTTTTATCGAGAACGTTAATGCTAATTGGCGATTAAAAAAGTTTGCAATACCTAATGTACAAATAGGCACAATCATTGAGTATGAATACACGGTTGAAACTCCATTTCTATTCAACTTACCTGATTGGCAATTTCAAGATTTCATACCTACACTTTATAGTGAATACAAAATGCAATCTGTTCCATTTTATGAATACACTTTCATAGCGCAGGGCTTAACGGAATTCACAGATAGTTATGTTTTTAAAGATGACTACAATATACAATACTATGGTGGAGCATCATATCCTGATTTAAGATCGACCTATATCATGAAAGATGTACCTGCCTTTGTTGATGAAGGATACATCACTTCTCCTGATCACTATATTATGAAAATCGATTTTCAGTTATCTAAAATAAATTTCCCAAAAGGTGGCTCCAAAGAAATAAAAACAACGTGGAAAAAGATGAATGAAGAACTTCTGAAACATGAAAACTTTGGAAAGTATATCAAAAAAGCTGAATCCGTTTTTCCAGAATATATTGCTAGTCATAGCATGAATAGCGGTTCCAGTGAAGAATTGGCTGAAAAAGTTATCAATACAATAAAGAAAGACTTCAACTGGAATGGGCGATATGCTAAATATGCTGATCAAAAAACCAAACAACTCTTGGCGTCAAAAACAGGAAATGTTGCTGATCTCAATTTATTCCTTATTGCCGCGCTGAGATCCAGCGGATTCAAAGCATTTCCAGTATTATTAAGTACACGAAATCACGGTAGGATCTCCAAGAGCTATCCATTTGCACATTTTTTCAATTATGTAATCGTTTATTATGAAGTTGATGGAAAGCCTTATTTGGCTGATGCTACCGCCCCACTATTATTGCACAATCAAATTCCTCCCAGATGTTTAAACGAGCAGGGATTACTCCTAAAGGAGGACTCTTTTGGTTGGATTGACCTTGTTCCACATCATCCTTCCATCAGGAGTATTTACGCCCAATTAGAAGTTGACCTTTTTGAAAACACATTGAATGCCAAAATTAAATTTAAAGCAACCAACCTAGAAGGGTATCAATTGAGAAAATCGCTAAAAAACGACTCTTCGAAACTTGTCAAATACTTTAACGAATATGGCCTAGAAAATATACATGGCATAAAAACTTCAAACTTTGACAACCCAAAAAGACCTTATTCTGTAAGTTTAAAATCGAGCACTTCTTTATCAAAAATTGAAGACCAACTTTTGATCAAACCCTTTTTCAACTTTCCTCAACAAGAAAATCCTTTCAAGCAAAAAGAAAGAACTTATCCAATTGATTTGACTTATCCCAAAGGGTCAAATTTCTCTATTCTGATAAACATACCAACTGGTTATGCATTCACAGAAGTACCTGAGCCATTAAGTTACAATGACGATCTTATGGATATAGCATACAAAACATTCATTTCAAATAATCAACTTATGATCGTTGGCAATTACAACTTCAAAAAAGCCAACTATAAGCCAACTGAATACCCCGCATTACAAAAAGGAGTTGCTCAGATTGTGTCCAAGTTTAATGAATATATCGTTCTAGAAAAAAATGATTAGTCCCCTAACCATCTTTTAAAGTCAGGCGCCTTTTCCGCACTGATGACTATGTCCTCCTCTGGATTTGGTATGATACCCAACAACAATTTGCCTTTATGATATTTATGTGTTGCTTCAATAGCATGAAAATTGATGATATACTGGCGGTTAGCACGAAAGAATGTAGCGGGATCAAGTTGTAGCATAATCTCCTCTAAAGCTAAATCCATGATGTATTTTTTGTCTTGTTTAGTCACCATCTGAACAAGACCGAGATGAGTTCTAAAACATGCAATATTCTCGACCTCTACGGAGACCAACTTATCTCGCAATTTCACTAGAAATCTGGACTTGAAATTCCCTTCTCCAAGCCTGATTTGCTTTACTAACTCATGAAGATCAACCGCCGCAGCGGGAGTTGAACGCTTACCATGCAACTCATTATATTTATTGATACTCTGTGCTAAATCTTCACTTTTAATTGGCTTTAGTAAATAATCAATACTGTTGACTTTAAATGCTTTCAGCATATAATCATCAAAAGCAGTCGTAAAAATTACTGGCTTGGTGATTTTCACACGATCAAAAATCTCAAAACTAAGGCCATCACTCAGTTGTATATCCATAAATATCAAATCGGGCTTTTCATGATTATTGAACCATTTTACACTATCATCAACACTATCAATAACATCAACAATTTCAATATTTTGATGGAGATCATCTAAGATTTTCTGTAGACGTCTAAATGCTGGCGCCTCATCTTCTATTATCAAGACTTTCATAATTTCGTATTCAAATGTTTATCCTCAAGGAGGTTTATTAAGGGAACTGCCACCCTATAGTTTTTAGCTGTAGTGATAATGTCGATTTCTTTATTCCCGAAATAAGCGTATCGATTTTTGATGTTTGCCAAACCTGTTTTTGTGGACTTTTCAAGTGAAGATTTTAGCTGAAGATTATTTTTTACCACAATAGATTTTCCATTTTCTATATAAACATCAATATGCAAAGGCTTTGATTTAGAGACTATATTATGCTTGATCGCATTTTCAATGAGCATTTGAAGCGTCAATGGGGCAATATTCATTGATAAGTAATCATGTGGCACTTTGAACTCCACACTCAAATTATCAGGAAATCGCATTTTCAACAAAAAGACATAGGACATTGCAAATTCAATTTCCTCGCTTAAATGCACAAGTTCTCGTTCTTTATTTTTCAGAATATACCGATAAACCTCCGATAGGTTTTGAGTGAAATCAATGGCAACATCTTGATTTTCTGCAATTAATGTTGTGAGTGTATTTAAGCTGTTGAAAAGAAAATGAGGGCTCATTTGATTTTGTAGTACCTCGAATTGCGTTCTTATTTGTTGATTTTTCAATTGTTCATTTTGTCGGAACGCCTCTTTATATTTTTCAAAAAAGAAAACACCTTCATAGATGGAGCCGACAAAAAAACCAATCATTAGATTAAAAGGAAGGGTATCCAGATAGCCATGATAATCAAGTATCTCAGATATATCCATATATCCAAAAAGCACTTTTAAAGGTACTCCACCAAAAGTCATCCAGGTAATGAGTGCCAAAATAGAAATAACAAGTCGTTTAGCCGTATAAACTAAGGCAGGGTACAGCTTTCTGAATAACATGAAGATCAGATATGCGCCATTCCAGTATACGGCAGTAAATGCAAGAGAAACAAGATACGCTCTGAAAAATTCCTCATTTCGAGCATGTTCAAGAGAAAATACTGCCAAAAACGCTACGACCGGTATTCCCAGCCATCTCACATAAATTTCTTTAATCTGGATATTTTTCATAAACTAAAAATCATCTAAATCTAATGGTTTTTGTTTGCCATAGTTATAAAAAAAACTGTGAAACCGGAATAGACCCTAACCAACTGGTCTAAATCAACTACCAAATAGAAATTAACTTAAAACTTGTCGTAAAACCAATCCAAGGGGCATTCCGTCGGTTTCAAAAAGCTCATGTCTCGACTCATGTTAACAGTCATTTCATTAAGACAGTACCTCTCGTACATTAGGATAGATCAATAACAAATACAGATATGAATACCATTTCTATCCAAAGGGACTTATTTAAAATACTTCTGGGAATCGGCCTAGCAGTATTCATTGTTTTCCAATCTTTTGGGCAAACTCAAGTAGTAAAAGGAAAAATAGTAGATGCACAAGCTGATTTTGGGCTCATTGGAGCAACAATAATATTATCCAATAGTGACCCTGTCATTGGAACTGTCACTGATATCAATGGCGAATTCAGACTTGAGCAAGTACCCATTGGCCGGCAAACTATTAAGTTTCAATATGTAGGCTATAAGTCCTCAACGCTATCGAATGTGTTGGTCACTTCTGGCAAAGAAGTCATCTTAAGTCTAAAATTGGAAGAGTCCGTCGAGAGCTTGGATGCAGTCGTCGTTACAGCCTACAGCGACAAGGATATGCCCATCAATGAACTAGCAAAGGTCAGCGCGCGAACTTTTAGCTTAGAAGAAACCACTCGCTTTTCTGGAGGTAGAAATGATGTTGCGAGATTAGCCTCTAGTTTTGCTGGAGTATCCGCTCCCAATGACTCCAGAAATGATATTGTGGTAAGGGGAAACTCCCCAAACGGACTTTTGTGGCGGATAGAAGGATTACCAGTAGCAACTACCAATCACTTTGCTACATTGGGTGTCACTGGTGGGCCTGTGAATGCTTTGAATACCAACATGTTAAGAACATCTGATTTTTTAACCGGTGCATTCCCTGCCGAATATGGAAATGCGAATGCGGCGGTGTTCGACGTAAACTTCAGAAATGGTAACCCCGATAAATATGAATTTACGGGTCAAATGGGAGCATTTACCGGATTAGAATTTATGGCGGAAGGACCTCTTAGCAAAAAAAACAACACGTCTTTTGTTGCTTCTTATAGATATGGAATCGCCTCCTTAGCAGCAACAGGCACAAATGCCATTCCATATTACCAAGACTTCTCTTTTAAAGTCAACCTTGGAGAAACCAAGCTGGGTAAGTTTGAGCTTTTTGGACTTGGAGGCTTGAGCAGCATTGACTTCAAAGGCGATGAAACTGACGAAAAAGATCTTTTTGCTAACCCAAAACAGGATGCCTACATTAACAATCGACTTGGCGTAGTTGGCCTAAATAACCTTTATCGAATAAATAAAACAACGTATTTAAAAACCACATTGGGTGTTTCCACTAATCAAAATGACTATGATCAAGACAATTTGATAAAAGACGAAAACCAAAATACTATTAATAAATTTAGCGCTACGCAGGTGAGCAATAAGGAGTTTAGATATTCCGTCTCCTCCACGCTCAACAAGAAGTTCAATGCCCGATGGAGTTTACGAGCTGGCTATTTAGGAGAACTTTTTAGCGCAAATTTTAATACGCGGGATCGAGACAAAAGAATAGAAATTCCGGATGACAACAATGATGATATCCCTGACTATTTCATGACCGTCACTAATGTCGATGAAAACTACACACTCTCTCAAGTTTTCGCGCAAGCCGAATATAAAATCTCTGATGACCTGAGTACTACTTTTGGTCTTCATAGTCAATATTTTGACTTCACAAATAAGGCAACACTTGAACCGCGAGCAGCTATTAGCTACCAATTTACACCAATGCAAAGGATTAGCTTTGCTTATGGATTACATGCTCAAACTGCCCCAACACCGGTACTTTTCTTAGAGGAAGAAGTCTCTTCTGGAATCTATGAAAGAACAAACGACCAACTAGGGTATCTTCAAAGTCATCATTTTGTCATAGGATATGATAGAAACATCGGGACTTCTTGGAGATTAAAATCGGAAATTTATTATCAAAGCCTATTCAATATTCCCGTTGAAGAAACCGCTAGTAGTTACTCCGTGCTCAATGAGGGTGCTGATTTCGTATTCAATGAAAGAAGCTTTTTGGTCAATGAAGGAACAGGAAGCAACATCGGAATCGAACTGACGCTAGAAAAGTTCTTCAGCAACAACTATTATCTATTAATGACCACTTCTATTTATGATTCAAAATATGAAGGAAGTGACGGTATCGAGCGAAATACCGCTTTTAACAACAATTATGTATTCAACCTCCTCTTTGGAAAAGAATGGAAATTTGGGAAAGCCCAAAAGAACGCTTGGACTTTTGACACTAAGCTTACTACTGCTGGTGGTCAGCCGTTTACACCTGTCGACTTGGCAGGTACTCGTGCAAATGGCGGAAGAGAAGTGCGGATGGAATCGCTCGCTTTTGATCAACAATATGAAGATTATTTTCGATGGGATGTGAAGTTTGGCGTTAGAATAAATAGTAGCAGGAAAAATATTTCACACCAGTTTTTTGTTGATTTACAAAACGTTACCAATAGAAAAAATGAATTTGTGCAACGCTACAATGAAGTGACTGATGAAATAAACCGTGTTAATCAAATCGGTTTTTTCCCCGATGTGATGTATCGAATACAATTTTAATAATAACGATGCGTTATTATTTTTGATACTTCATTTGGGGTTCCGTAACCAGCGGCAAACATCCTGAAAGCCTCAAGAATTTGGGGCTTTTTTATGCCTTATTTTTCATGATTTTTCGTCTGTCTATTTGCTATCTTAATTCAACTAAATTGGGTGATGAATTTGTAACCACATGGAATCCATGAGATAATCACTTGATTAAGTGCCTTAAAAAGCATCAGGGTTAGTTAAATGTAGGGTCTCCAAATTAGACGTTTTATGACTAACCACCTGTTAATCAACAAAGCTGAGCTCTCTCAAAATTCCATGAATTGGTTTAACTGGATTTATAATAATTGTAGAACCGCGCAGCAAATTAAAAAACCGCCGGAATAGCCAAAAGCATAAAAGTCATATATGAAAAAATTAAACCTTAAGACCTGGAATAGAGAAGAACATTTTCATTGGTTTAAAGGCTTTGAAGAACCTTTTTTTGGCGTATGTCAAAACGTTGACTGCACAAAGACTTACCAATTTTGCAAGGAAAATGGAATTTCCTTTTTTGCATTTTATCTTTTCCTATCGAACAAGGCTATAAACGTGCTTGAGTGTTTTCGTTACCGTATAAAAGAAGATGAGGTACTCATTTATGATCAAGTACATACCTCAACGACCATCGGAAGATCTGACAATACTTTTGGTTTATCCTTTGTAAAGCATGAAGAAGTATTCTCGCTTTTCAATAATAACTTACAATCAGAAAAAATACGCGTCCAGCAGACGACAGGTCTTGCAATTACAGAGAAATTTGGCAGGATTGATGTGATCCACTACACCGCTTTGCCATGGACTCAATTTACAAGTATGAGCCATGCTCGTAAATTGAGCGGCGAAGACAGTTGCCCCAAAATCGCCTTTGGAAAATACTATCGGGCTAATCAGAAACTTTATTTACCTGTCCAAATACACGTTCACCATGCATTAATGGACGCGGTGCATGTTGCGGAGTATTTTAAAATGTTTCAAAAATACCTTTGGAATCCGACGCTAGACTAATCCCATAGTATCTCCACTTCCTCGCCTTGCTTAATACTAAAAATTAATGTTTCCCCATCCCACTGGAAAGGAAGACTTCCCACTGAATACGGCTGTTTTTGAAGACCTACAATCCTCATATTAAGCCGTCGGGATTCAGGCGAACCATGGTACCCTTCTCCTGTCTTCTTAGTTTTTATAACCAAAGACTTTTCGGATGGAATAGCGCGTAAATGAAGCAATTCATAAGCACCTCGATCAAAAGACATTTTGGTATTACCATCGTCAAAGTAAAAGGTTCGTGTTGACTCTTCTTCACTCAAATAATAAGTAATATTCAAATTATCACTCTTGTATTGTTTTGTGTTGCTCAACCCTTCCACTTGCGGGATAAACGCGCCTGCGCGAACAAATACTGGAATATCTTCTTTGCTCACCCGCATGTCATAGGTGCCCCCAGTCGCTTTTCCATTTACCCAGAAATTATACCAAACCCCTTTTGGTAAATGTACTTTTTGAAACTCTTTATCAGCAGCAAGAACAGGGATGACCAACAAGTCTTTTCCCCAGAAATACTGATCTGATGACCAATCAGGCGCTTCATTATCATAGAAAAACATAGGGCGCATCAATGGTAGGCCTTGGGTCTTATTCTCCCAAGCCAAAGAATAATTATATAGTAACATGGAATATCTCAGTTCAATATAAGGCTTCACTATTTTTTGAACTTCATCACTCCAAAAGACTGGTTCGGGTGCGATCATCGCATCGGCGTGTGGCCTGAATATGGGTGTGAAAGTAGCAAATTGTAGCCACCGTATATATAATTCTTCGTCACGCTCGGCCATAGAAAAACCACCTGCATCTGAGTGCATATACCCAAGCCCAGACAAAGCCATGCTCATTAATATGGCTGGTTGTGCCTGTAAACCCGACCAACTTCGGCTTACATCACCTGACCATGGGATCAAACCATATCTTTGAGAGCCTGCAAACCCAGCTCTTCCCATATGAAACATCCGCTCATTAGGATAATCCTTTGCATAGCCTTGATACAATGTTTTCGCCCATTCATGCCCATATATCCCATGCACTTCATGTGCTTTACCATTTACATGTACCATGTAATCCGGATGCTTTTCAGGCTCTCCAAGGTCAACCCAAAAGCCACTCACGCCATAAGATTTGATCACTTTATACTTTTCCCAAATCCAATCTTTTGCAGCTGGTTTGAAGATATCAAGTAGCCCAGCTTCCCCAAAATAAAAATCCGGTATCGTAGTTGAGCTTCCTGTCGAGTCTTTGGCAAGCAATTCTTTTTCTACAAGCTCCTTATAATTTTTAGACTTTTTAGTAAAAAATGGTTCGGTCACCGAAATGGTATTCACTCCCTTTTCGCGCCAACTGTCAATCATTTTTTTAGGTTCAGGCCATTGTTCATAATCCCAGTCGAATTGCCCCATCTTACCATCTTCCAACTCAGGGCCAAACCAGTAAATATCTAAGACAATAGCATCGACAGGATACCCAGCAGCCAGCGTCTTATCCAGTACCGCTTCCGCTTCATTCTGAGACCTATACCCAAATCGAGATAGTAAATTACCAAAAGCCCACATTGGCGGTAAATCTTGATGGCCGGTAAGGTCTACGTAATTATTTAGCAGCTCTCCGGGATTGTCTCCATTGATAAAGTAGTAAGTCGAATTCCCATCTTTCGAAATAAAATCAAATTTGTCCTGAGTAGAATACCCAATATCAAAAATACTTCTGGCCGGATTATCAAAAAGTATCATGTAATTGGCCGAAGACATTATGTGTGGAATCGAGTAATTCAAAGCATCAGCGCCAAGTCCATAGCCATATTGAGGTTGATTATAGTGCGAAAAGCGATAACCTCTCCGATTTAAAGGTAAAGCTCTGCCTCCTGTTCCATAAATTTTCTCTGAATCTTGCAAGTCAAATTGATAAACCAAACTGTCCAATTTCCTTACAACTGGGTCTGTTTGTGTCGTTTTTATACCATCCATTCGGTCAAAATATTCAAGCGTGAATGGCATAAGCGTGACATGTAGCGCTACATTTTCTGTTGATAATATCAACTTATTATCTGCCTCTTGAAATAAAGACGGAAATGGTGTCTTTAACAAAGGGGCATATACTTGTGCTAATTTTGTTAGGGAGTCAGTATAAACTACTTTGATTACATCCGGACTCAAAGCACTTATTTCGTATTGCGTTACACCTAAATCAATGGTGAGTGTGTTGTTTCTAAAGCTATAATTCTTCTTATCGGCACAGCTACCAATAAGTAAAATAAGAAGTGAAAAATAAAGTAATCTTTTCATACCCTGAAGATAATTATAATTCCAAGTCGACTTGTTAATTTTCAGCGACCATTGCTATAATTGAAAAATGTGAGGACAAATACAATAGTCTTTCGTGTGAAGAAGGTAATAACTGGCGATCAACTTACATGGAATCTATGAAATAAGCACATAAATAAGTGCCTAAAAAGCATCCGAAATAATAAAATATTTAGTCTCTTAAGTAGACTCCCTATAATAAATTGACGCCTGAGTTCTATCAATAACTAATCGCTTTATACTGGAATGACAGGAGAACATATTCGTTGCTGAGCTTGGCCATACTCTCAGGCCACTTTTATTTCCCCTTTCTTTTCTTCTTCTTTTTACCCGAAAGGAAATTAAACGAGTCAACCAAAAGGTAGGTCCCAGTGAGACCCGTCAACCCTCCAGCAACCAAGAGTCCTTGACCTAGTTTATCATTTTCTCTTCCCAGCATCAACCCTCCCACTATGGTTACAGAATAACCCAAAGCAGAAACCAACACACCTGATTGAAAGCGTTTTTGGCCGTCTTTTAACCCCAATTGTACCTCTTGAATATCCATTTTCATTTGCAAAATTTCGTATTTCAATGAGTCTGCCCTTGTTTGAGCAAAAGTTGACGGTCCAACAATAAATACTAAGAATATAAATACTAATGACTTCATGACAATTTTCATCTATCTAACCAGCTTTTAAAATTGGACACTTTTTCTCGGCTTACAATGATTGGGTGATCCATATTAATATTTAATTCTAGAGACAAGCGCTGATTCAGATACGTTTTGACGACAGCTATCGAATTGAGGTTTACAATATGTTTACGACTGATACGATAAAATATATTTGGGTCTAAAAACTGTGCTTCCAATTCCTCTAGCGTATAATCTATAATATAGCGTTTATGCGCTTGGTCTACGATATAGGTTATTTTATCTCCAGAAAATATAAGAGAAACTTCCTCAATTTTTTTATGGAACAACTTAGTTCCTATTTTTCCTAGAAAATGAGACTTGTATTTCTTAGGTGCTAGGCGTTTGGTAGCGGACAATCTCTTGAATTTACCAAGACTCCTTGTCAGCTCCTTCGGTTTTACTGGTTTCAGTAAATAATCGATACAATTATGTTTAAAGGCCTCTAATGGGTATTCATCATAGGCTGATGTGAATATCAATGGAACTTCGAGGTTAACAAACTCAAAAAGCTCAAAACTCTGACCATCTGAAAGCTCTATATCCATGAATACCAGATCAGGAGCAGGATTGCTTTCGAAATACTTCACGCCATCTTGAACCGAATCGATGACCTCCAATATCTTTAAAGTTTCATCTTCTTTTTTTAGCAAGTTGATCAGACGCTCCGCTGCTAGCGGTTCATCTTCAAAAATTAACACATTCACCATAATATCTTTAAAATCAATCTATTAAAGGCACTTTTACTGAAAATGACTTCTCATCCTCTACAATTTCAATGACTTTATTTAAAAACAGATATCTTGATTTAATGTTATCTAATCCCACACCATTCTTCGAATTATTTACTTTTTTCAAGTTCTTCAAATTGAATGTCACAATAGCATTATCCTCACTAGTAATGCTAATGTCAAGAGGAATTTTTATGGATATTTGATTGTGCTTAATGGCGTTTTCTAGGAGTAGTTGTAAAGTGAAAGGTGGTAGCCGTTTGTTTAAATGGCCCTCATTAATATCGACTTTCACTTTCAAATTATCTTTAAATCTTGTCTCCATCAAGAATATGTAATCTTCAACGAAAGACAATTCATCTTTAACATATACCAATTCTTGTAATTCTATATTAGTGAAGTAACGATATACACTGGAGAGTTTTTCTGCAAATACGCTCGCTTCTTCTGGATTACTTCGAATGAGCGAATCCAAGACATTCAGACTATTGAAAAGAAAATGTGGTTTAACCTGTCTTTTCAATGAGTCCATTTGTGCTAAAGCTGTCTCTTTTTTGAATTGTTCTGCTTGTATTTCCGCAGACGCGAATCTCTTTTGATAAAAAATAATCGCATTGACACAGTTAAGAAAGAGGTTAATACGAAAACTAAAGCCTAACGTAAGTTTAAATGGGAGCCAGCTATAGGTGTCTAAAAGGGCATTTTGAACGAAGAATGAAATACTGGAAATAAGAATAACAAAAAATGTGCTAAATAGGAATAAGAGCACAAGCGGTCTCGATTTAGGAAGCGACTTCCCCTCTAGCGTTTTAAAAATCAGTCGATTACCTTCCCATATCAAGATGACCGTTAATAAGATGACCATCATTAAAATCCACTCCGACCAATCGGCTGCCAACAGCTGATCACCCTCAGTAAACTTAATATTGAGATAAGAATAGGCTGCTAAAAGCCCGACGTAACCAAATCTGAATTTTGCTGAAAACATATATCAATATAAATACAAAGTACTCTTCCAGAGGAAGAGTACTTTAATTTTAAACAAAAAATGAAGATTAAGGTAATATCACTTGATTGATCGCATGAATAACGCCATTAGTTGTCATAACATCCGTTGCAACAATGGCTGCATCATCAAGTCCAATGCTTAAAACAGCATCTGTTGGAGTGATAGTTAAATTTGAATTCAACATCCAAGTGCCTCCAGCCAAAGGGCTTAGCGTTACTGATGTTTCAGTTCCTAGTACATTGGGTATATCTGTTGAAAACACAGCTCCTGAATAAACATGATATTGCAATACTGTAGCGATAGTTTCTAATCCAGCCGCCTCTACTAGGTCATTAATGTCTACCGACATATCTGCATTCGCATCACCTATTGCATCATATAATGTTTGAAAAGCGGCATCTGTTGGTGCAAAGACGGTGAATGGACCATCACCTTTTAACGCAGCGATTAAATCTATATCTGTATTTGTCGAAACTGCTGTCAAAGCAGCAACTAGCTGACCGAATTCTGCTCCTTCTGTTGCCATTGACAAACCAACTGCTATATCTACAATATCGCCTGCTGCTGGAACTAAAGTTCTATTAATAACATGAACTACGCCATTATCTGCGTCTATATCTGTAGCGATTACTTCTGTCGTACCATTTAAGAATACTCCGTCACTATTGATACTCAAATATATATCGCCGTTAAGTGTTGTTATTGCAGAACCAGTCATTGGTAAACCTGCCGCTTTCACTTCAGAATCAAGCACATGGTAAGTTAAAATTGGTGCTAAGTCAGCAGCTTCAAGACCTTCTAACGTTGTAATACCTGCAGCAACAAATGCGTCATCATTCGGCGCAAATACGGTTAAATCTGCATCCATATCAATCAATACACTTAATAAATCTGCTTTTATTACTGCTGCAGTTAAAATAGAAAATGCGTTGTTGAAATAAGCTGGCTCTACCACTGTGTTAACGATCGAAAGCTCTAATGAAGGTACAAGCACTGCATCCACAAGATGTACAATTCCATTAGATGCCGCAACATCCGCAGTAATTACGGTAGCTCCGTTTATTTTGGCACCACCCGCCAAAGTTACCGTAACAGTCTCTCCATCCAAAAATGTAGCAATTGCTTGACCTTCAGTCAAAGCAGAAGATGCTACCGCGGCAGAAGTCACTACATGGTATTTCAATATTCTTTCTATCACACCTTTAGGCACATCTGCATAAGAAGTTTGGCCAATTACTGGCAACAACGCATCAAAAGCTGCATTAGTAGGTGCAAATACTGTAAAATTCCCATCTCCTGATAAGGCAGAAACCAAATCTGGATATTCTGTTAAAACAGAAACAAGTGTTGATAAGCTTGAAGTAGCGGAAGCTATCTCCACAATATTATCAGTCGAAGTTTCTTCTACCACTACGGTCGGAGGAGTCACTTCATCCTCATCACAGCTTGAGAAAAAAGCTAGGCTCAAAATAAACAACGATAATATCGCTGTTGAGCGTAAATTGATTTTTGATTCGATCTTTTTCATTTTTGTTTAAGAATTTGATTTATAAACTAGTAACCAGAATTCTTAAAAAATGAAAAGTAATTATAACTGAATCAGCTATTTAAAAGTCCGAATCGTATGGATAAGATGCTTAGCTGTATCTAGGTTGAAAATTTATCTTCAAGCCTCTTGAGGACCATTTTAATCTCATCCGAACGATGATAGTCACCCAGTTTCTCAAACGCGACTATCAGATTGCGCAGAGATCGTAATATTATATCCAAATGGCTACAGGGCTTGTAAAAAATCTCTTGTCTAGGAATATTCAAATGAACTAAATAATTATCAATGTCGTCCTTTGAGAATATTAATCCTTTATTGAACCCATTGATATAAAAATCCACCCCTTCATTTTTATACATCAGTATGAAAAGATTGGGAAGGTTCACGCCAAAAACAGGCAAATCTAATTTTTGAGATATTAAAAGATATATGCTACAAAGTGAAATAGGATTCCCTTTTTTTGATTCCAGCACGGCATTGACCATACTGTTGGCTGGTGAATGGAAATTCTTAGTATTTGCTCTGAATTTTAATTTATTGAAAATAACAGCGTTGATAATTCTAACTTGATCAAACGGAGCTAAATCATCTTTGAGCTCGCGCCAAACCTCCGTATATACCTGATGAATCTCTTGTCTCAATTCTTCAATAGTCAAATCAGGATACTGATAAGTCGCGACTAGCCACAACCCTTCGAGCAGATCATTTTGTCTTTGGTCTCTCCAATCTATTAACCTTTCTTGTAGCAATTCGAATTGAAGGGTATGTATAAGGTCTTCTATCCGAGTTTGAATCGTTGGGTTAAAATGAATCTCCCACTCCTGCTCTAACAGAGGAATGACGCCAGTCCCAATTTCCATTAGACGTTTTTCAACATGGTTAACGACCTCTTGGTCATCATCTTCCAATAATGAGACAAGTGCCTTTATTTCTCTCTCTTTTATTTCTTCTTTCGACAATTCAAATACCTCTTAAATAATGCTGATGCTGATTTAGCGCTAATCTATTTCTTAAACCAAAATTAAAGTAAATTATTCAGGCAGTAATATGGATTTCAAATAACACCTTACATTTCAAAAGAAATGATTTTGACATAGTCTATGAATGAACTATTCTGAGTTCATTCATAGACTATGTCAAAATCGATAGAATTGTAGCCCATTTCTTGGTTCCTAATACAGACCCAATTAATAAAAGGCTAAGTCTGTATTACACCAACATTCATTGGCTTCTCTATCGGCGCATGATTAGCTGCCGCAATACCTGTAGCAATAACTTTTCTTGTTTCTAGCGGATCAATAACGCCATCTACCCAAAGTTGACTCGCCGCATAATATGGACTCATCTTTTCGTCATAAGACTTTTTAATCTCATCAAGCATCTCTTGCTTTTCTTCTTCACTAATTTCTTTCCCCTGAGCCTTCAGTGAAGAAACCTTGATTTGTAGAAGCGTATTTGCTGCGGACTTACCGCTCATTACGGCTATTTCAGCCGTTGGCCAAGCATATATTAACCTAGGATCATAAGCTTTACCACACATTGCGTAGTTTCCAGCACCGTAGGAAGCGCCTAATACAATGGTGAATTTCGGCACGACAGAGTTAGAAACTGCATTAACCATTTTTGCTCCATCTTTAATGATGCCTGCGTGCTCAGAACGACTCCCCACCATAAATCCATTCACATCATGGAGAAATACTAAAGGAATGCTGCGCTGATTACAATTCATAATGAAACGCGCTGCTTTATCAGCAGAATCAGAGTATATCACTCCACCCATTTGCATTTCACTGGATTGACCGGCTCCTTTTTTGGCTTTTACAATTTTCCTCTGATTAGCCACTATACCTACACTCCAACCGTCAATACGGCCATAACCGCATATCAATGTTTTTCCGTAACTTTCTTTATATTCCTCAAATTCAGAATCATCGACAATTCGTTTGATGATTTCTACCATGTCGTAGGGCGTATTTCTATCGACTGGAAATAAACCATACAAATCCGTAACATCTAGTTTTGGCGCCTTTGGTTTGATTCTATTAAAAC